>JASMAO010000125.1 GCA_030754315.1 SAR202 cluster bacterium | reverse complement strand
CGACTTCATATGCAAACAAGTGCATTGGTATTGCCAAGGACATGGAATTGATTATATGTGCAGTATATCCGAGGGGCATGTTATGGCACTAGTTACATAAATGCATAGCTAGCCATACCCAGACATTGGGGGCAAAAGGGGGCGGGTCAGGAAGTGGGAGCGATGGGTGCTGGTAGTGGTAGGAACCCATCAGAACGCTTCGCAGAGGCTCTCAAACAAGCTAGGGTCTAGCGGTTGGTCATATTCGGTTTTTTTAGCAATCAGGCATGTACCAAATTGTACCGTCTTTATCAAACTCGTGGTAGCCAGAACATCCATTCTCGATGGCGGCTGCTTCAGCATCTTCAGCGGATTCATAGACCATTCCTTCGCACTTTTCTTTTTCACCAGATTCACCAATGTATTCGTGGTGACCAATTTCTCCGCTTCCTTGGCTTTCTCCATCGGCATCATCAGGACTTGAGGCCGTAGCATGCGTAGTGGTCATTACCAAAATAACCAAAACTATTGTAATCCCGATTAAAGTACCCAGATATTTTTTTGTTTTCATAGGGTAATTATACCAAATGTTTCTCCTTCTACTAAGGAGGGGGTATGTCTTGGTTCTTGTTATATATATCTCTAGGTAGCCGTGACAGACATTGGAGGCAAAGAGGGCGGGTCAGGAAGTGGGAGCGGTGGTTGATGTCTGGCTACTGGTGGGGAGAGGTATACTGTGTCAGGGAGAGGCAGGATCATGAAAGAGACATTGATTTGACATGAAATGCCGGAATTGCGGTAGCAATAACGAAGAGGATAACCTGTTGTGTGAAGGGTGTGGTGTTTCCCTGGCATATGGCATGAACAAATGGTTCAAGCTATTTATTTGGATAGTTGTTGGCACAGGTACTATGGCTCTACTCGTGCCATCTTGTTATCGAATCTTCTAGCCATTGTGAGGTGGAGGAGGGCATGCTATGGGGGATTCGAACCCCTGAGCGCCTACTTTCAAAAACCTGTTGTACCTAACGCCCGATAGGACGTTACTGAAGTTATAGCTGCCCTGCATTGGAATGTGTATTTCGGAGTAACCGCACACTTTGAACGCTTAGCTTGACTGGCCTAATAGCTGCGATTAGCATGTGGCAAGCACTGCCCCCGACTGTAGACAAAGGTCTCTGTCGGAATGTAATAAAACTAGTCTGGGCATGGCTTAGCTTTAACGAGGAGGGACACTTTGACTGAAACATCTCTACGGTTTTTAGTAGTCAATGCGCATCCGCACGATTTTACCCACTATGCGGGTACTGTCGGCATTCACACGACGCTCGGAGATTCTGTAACGGTGGTGGTCGCGACCTCAGGGGCTCTTACTCACAATGAGAAGCTAAGTGACGAATTGAAGAAGCCACCAGAGGAAAGAGATCCTGCTATCCTCAACGAGCCTCCAGATGAGTATGCAGCCCAGAAGGCCGATGAGTTGCGGAAGGCAGCGGCCCTGTTCGGTGTCACTGACGTCCGAATACTTGATGGTCCTCAACCATTTCTGGCGCAACAGAATCCACACATCATTGACCAGATAACAGACATTGTTCAGGAGGTTCGTCCCCACATCTTGATCAACCAATCACCATACCTTTTGACAGGTGCCCGCAAAGGTCTGTTATCTGGATACCTAGAGGATGATCATATCCAGACTGCCTTCGCTGTTGAGAAGGCTCAATATTACGCATCTACGCCTAGGCCGGGATCGACTCT
The DNA here is from genome assembly GCA_030754315.1 of SAR202 cluster bacterium. Lineage (GTDB taxonomy): Bacteria > Chloroflexota > Dehalococcoidia > Lucifugimonadales > JASMAO01 > JASMAO01. The sequence continues at coordinate 2,482 of JASMAO010000125.1, read as the reverse complement.
GGCGCCGCACCGTATAGCTGCATCATTCTATCCGGGAGTCTATTTCCCTCGAGAGGACTGGGATTTCGCAGTAGACATCAGCGATTGGTTTGACAAGCGGGTCGAGGCCGAAAATTTGTTTAAGAGCCAAGGACACTGGGAGGCATGGTCGGATAAGCGTATGGAAGTTACACTGGGAAACCACGGCTGGTACAGTGGCACGCTATATGCTGAAGGTTTCGTTCAGGCACGGACCGAGATCTTGCCCAAGATCACTCTTTCTCCATTTACGCTGCGTGCCGCTGAGGAATCACCTAAAGATCATATGGAGCGCATAGTGGGGTCGCCCAAACCTGACTAATGTTGTGTCGTGGATGAGGCGTTTCCGTTCAGCAGGCTTCACATTGCTTGGAAGTTGTGTTGTATCGTTCCACAATGCCTTAAGTCCTTGGATTTTGACAGCGTGCTGCGATGACGGCGACCAGCAGTGACTTATTGTTTTATAGCTGTGAGCATGGGCATGCCTCAATGCGCATTATATCCCGGGAACCTAGCGCGGGCGCGATCTGGATCTCAGAGTGTTAGCGATCAGCGGGATCGATAGGGATGCCAACGTTCAAGAACCTCAGTGGCTTATCTCCCACGACCTTGTAGGAGTGAACTGTGTTCCTGGGTACGAAAACAACGTGGCCCTCACCCGCGAGCTTCTCTTCACTCCCGACCTTCATTATGCCTTGGCCACTCACTATGTAATACCATTGTTCAGCATCAGCATGAGTGTGGTCGGTAATCCAACCTCCCGGGGCATACTCGTATGAACCAATGTACGATGTTTCGCTCTTGGCAGTCCCTGTCAAGGTTTCCTGTCTTGGCAAACTGACGTAGTGGGCCGATTTGACCCCGTGTTGATGAATCTCCCCCTCCTCAATGCTTGTATCCCCATACTCTGAAGTCTCCCAACCAGGATTGTTCTTTATGTCGATGATGTTAGACATACTAAATCTCCTTCTAAGGGAACAGTATAGCTTACGGCTCATGCCTTGGCATCAGTCACATCACGGCATAGCTAGGCGTGCCAGACAGAACCAAAATATGAATCACACGCTGTGATTTTGTTACCTGAAAGATCCACATCACAGACAGTTTTCAGTGCTTGAGACGGATCAATTTGCCACCTTTGAACAGAAGATCATAGGCCATCTACATAAATTTTCCCGTGTTAAGTAGCAGATTTCTGTAATTTGTATTACCTATGATTGGCAGCAATGTTAGCGGGCGTAGAGATAAGCAATCAGCCTCTGGATTCCCAACTTTCAATGAACGACTCAGTATCAACACCGTCCGGTAACTCGTTAAAGTAATAATACATCGGTCCAGTCCTGAATCCGGGCTCATACATCTCCATATCGTCTTGAAGTGCGGTGTCAAGGGTCTCGAATCGATCCCATAGGATTTCGGATTCCTCGGGTGTGAATCTGTCGGCAAACTCGGAACCCCAATTCAAGTTGGTGGGATTGGGACTCATAGCGCGCTTGCGCCGAGATACCGACACATATAAATCAGGGTCCTTCAGAATGCGGATGTTGCGCGCCGCTTTGGACAGGTAAATCGTCAGAGCCGTTTTGCCATTGGGCCCAACCCCGGGTTGAATCGACTCAAGCTCGGCACGGTAAGCAATGGCATCTTTGCCTATGACAGCGCGAAGGATATTTTCGGTGTTGTCTTTTAGGCGTTCGCTCTGACGGCTGGAATCCTCGAATCTCTGTAGAGCCCAAGGAGAAAGATTTCCGGTGAATCCCAACTCATCGTAATAAGCGAACACAGTATGACCGCCATGGATAGTCCGGCGTTTCTTCGTCGTGTAATTACTCCCTGTGTGCAACAGGAAGTTGCTGTAGATTACGCCATCACCAGCGTTCAGTTCGACGGGGGTGCCTCCAACAATTGGTTTCTTGATGTCGTCAAGCAAATCAGCAGTCTCTTGCTCGGTGTTTCGGCGGCGATGACTCCCTGGAACTACCCAGAGAACGCTGTCGTCATATAAAGGTACGTTCCACTGCACGTATTTCGGCCCGTTTTCCGTGAAGTCACTTGCCAGCGCATCCATGGGAGCCATATCCGCTGGATAAACATCGCGGTGCCATCCCGTACCCCCCGGCCAGTCTCGAACCGGGTTGCACATCATCATCATTTTTTCAACGTGTGGTTCAGGATTGCATAGTAGTTGACTGACGATATCAAGAGTGTCGTCAGCAGCCCAGAAATCCTCTACGATATTGGCTGTTTTTGGATCGATGAGCCCAGGCTATTCCAATACTACGCGAGGTTGTCTATCGGTCTCGAACAGCCCTCCTGGAGGGTCTCCTGGACGCCGTTCATTTGCCCAAACCACCTTCTGTCTTTCCAGGATCGTTTCTGAGGAAGCACGCATTGATTCCAGCTTTTTAGGAGAAATGACCTTCCGGAGAATCAAATAACCCCGGTCCATAAACTGGTCACGGTC
>JASMAO010000124.1 GCA_030754315.1 SAR202 cluster bacterium | reverse complement strand
GGAATGATCACGTGGGTTCACAGGAGTTTGAGCGATTAGTTCCTGAGGTAAGTGGTAGTCGAAGTCGATGGTTTTCAGTGCAGGCTCTGGTTTCAAATGAGATGGCTCGGTATTTTATCGGAGGCATTCAGTGTAATGGATCGGTAATTAACCATCCACTGGCTGGTTTTGATTAAGAGAAAGTTCTGAATATTAGGGCGATAATCTATGTCCAGAGGTAGGTGTTTTTAATAGTGTCTTGAGTTCTAGACGCCGATCGAGTCGTTGTCAGGTTATTGTTGAGCGACGTAAGATTTAGCCGCTTCTAAGGTATTTTTGAGGAGCATCGCTATCGTCATTGGACCGACCCCACCCGGAACAGGGGTAATGGCTTTAGCTTTTTCTGAAACCCCATCGAAATCAACATCACCGACCAGCCTGTAGCCGCTTTTGCGTTCTGGGGCCTCGATTCTGTTCACACCTACGTCGATAACGATAGCTCCTTTTTTCACCATGTCTGAATTGATGAAGCGAGGGCGACCTATCGCGGCGATTAGAATATCCGCCTGCCTGGTTATTGTTTCGATATCATGGGTTCGTGAGTGGCATATGGTGACAGTAGCGTTGGCACCTAGTTGCTTTTGTATGAGTAGGAGAGAAATGGGTTTTCCGACGATGTCACTTCGTCCGCAGACGACGACATGCTTCCCATTTGGGTCGTAACCACTACGAATCAGCATCTGTTGAATACCAGCAGGCGTTGCAGGTATGAAGCGTGGTCTACCGCCAACGAGAAGGCCCGAGTTAGTTGACGTCAAGCCATCCACGTCTTTAGAGGCTGGCAGTTTGTCGATAGCGAATACCGGGTCGAGGTGCTCAGGGAGCGGCATCTGGACCAGCATCCCATGAATGTCGTCGTTATTTGCTAAGCTGGTGATGGTTGCCGATAATTCGTCTCTAGTTGTTTCGGCTGGCAGCTTAATATCTTCGGCGATCATGCCGGCCTCGGTAGCGGCTCGCTGCTTGTTCCTTACATACACCGCGGAAGCGGGATCGTTACCGACAAGGATCACGGCCAGCCCAGGTGTGATGTTGTGGTGAGCCTTGAGCTCTTGCACCCCGTCTGCGATTTCTGATCTGATCTGGTTTGCCAACTTGGTTCCATCTATGATGTTTGCTGTCATATCAGTCCTCCTCTACCTCTGTTTTTCTGCTAGGTATGTAGAGTATCGGTTGAGCGGATCCCTAGGTGCAGATTATATACACTGACTTACTCAGTACAAGGTTTGAATTAACCAGTTACATCAGGCAGTTTAAAGTGACATTAAATGGTACGGTACCTATAATTGCGGCCATGGACCAAGTTAGGTGGCCAAGCGTCAGGGGGCTAATGTGAGTAGATTGGCGAAGACTCTCAACTCAGGCAAATTTGCTGTCACTTGTGAGCTAAACCCACCGAAAGGAGTCGATCTCACAAGTCTGTATGAAAAAGCCGAGGCACTCAAAGAGATTGCCGTGGCAATCAACGTGACGGATTCAGCTAGTTCACGAATGACGATGGGCAATATTGCAGTTGCGCATCTTCTTTTGGATAGGGGTATTGATCCAATTCTTCAGATTACCTGCCGGGACCGGAACCGGCTCGCCTTGCAGTCTGAGTTATTGGCAGCATACGGCCTTGGAATAACCAACATGCTTTTTATGAGCGGTGATCCACCAAGTGGTGGAGACCATCCGGAGGCTAAGGCAGTCTTCGATCTGAACACGTCCGAACTCTTGGCAGCTGCTCGGAGTTTAGTGTTGGGTAAGGATATGGCGGGTAATGACCTAAATGGAGCGCCCGAAATGTTCACTGGTGCCGTCGTGAACCCTGGTGCTGAAGACTTAGACGTCGAGATAAGAAGGATGGAAGAAAAGATCGAAGCAGGTGCACAATTCTTCCAGACCCAGGCGGTATACGATCCGCAAGCATTCGAAGGATTTATGGTTCGTGTCGAAGGATTCCGCGTGCCAATTCTCGCAGGAGTGATTGTACCCAAATCACCTAATATGGCACGGTATCTTAACGATAAGGTTCCGGGCATAAACGTTCCAGCCTTTTTGATCGATGAGATGGAAACAGCCAACGATCGCCGAGCGACGGCGGTCTCCATTTCAGCGCGAATTATTGAAGCAGTCCGTGAAATGTGTCAAGGAGTGCATATCATGGCTATTGGTTGGGAATCGAGCATTCCCGATATAGTCAAGGCTGCGGGGCTCCAGACTGATCACCAAGAATTATAGAGGATGTGTTTAGGAGAACACTTATGTTGGTGAACGGCATCGATATGGTCGAAATCTCCAGAATACGATCTGTGTCCGAAAGGTATGGTGAACGTTTCTTACGCCGTATTTACACGGAAGGGGAGGCCATATATTGCCGTGGGCGGGCCCCACAGCTTGCTGCCCGTTTTGCTGCCAAAGAGGCAGTGATGAAAGCGTTAGGTACGGGTATACGAGGCGTGAAATGGAGGGACATAGAGGTGGTCCGTCAAACCGGTGGCCCGCCAATGATCGTTTTACATGGGACTGCTCTAGCACGCGCGAAGCGTTTGGAAATAGATCACCTCGCAGTCTCGTTGACACATTCACAGGACTACGCCATGGCTTTTGTAGTTGGGGAGAGCATTGGCGGTAACAACGCAGGATAGTGATCTAAACGATCTTGCGAAAGACGGGCTAAGTAACTTTTTATGAAAATAGTCACCTCTGGACAGATGCGACTTATTGAGGAGAGGTCCGAATCTGTCGGGGTGTCGATGGATCAACTCATGGAAAACGCTGGGTTGGCTGTAGCGGAACGGATTCGGGACAAGCTCGTTCCATTTATCGCCCCCACTGTTGTTATTTTGGTAGGCCCTGGGAAAAATGGCGGCGATGGTTTAGTCACCGCAAGACACCTTCATACCTGGGGTATACAGGTCTTTGTGTACCAATGTGCAACGCGGCCAGATGGCGATGTGCAATTACAGTCTGTTCGGAAATTGGGCGTGCCTCTATTTTCCGTTTCGGAAGACGAAGATCTCAAAGGGCTCAAAAACTGGCTTTCGGGGGCAACGTTAGTTTTGGACTCTGTTTTGGGTACGGGACGGTCAAGACCTATTCAAGGCCAAATTGGGGAGGTCTTTCAAACGATTGAATTCATGAGATCTCAACGATCGGATCTTGAATTAATAGCTCTGGATGTTCCCAGCGGATTGGACCCGGATTCGGGCGTGGCTGATGAATTCTGTCTCCGCATGGATGCGACCATAACGTTGGGTTGTCCGAAGATAGGGTTGTTTCAGATATCGGGGGCGGAACTGGCTGGTCGAATAGAAATTGTACCGATCGGCATACCCATAGACGGGATTTCCGATGATGTGAGATTGGAATTGATGACCGACCAATGGGCCGCAGCTTTGCTACCTCGACGTGATATCGTCGCTCATAAGGGTACGTTTGGACGTACCTTGGTAATAGCTGGATCGAGGAACTACATCGGAGCAGCTTATCTTGCCTCGGCTGCAGCTGCTCGTGTAGGGACTGGTCTTGTAACTCTGGCAATTCCGGAGAGTCTTCAGCTTGCAGTTGCGACAATGGGTCCGGAATTGACATATATTCCCTTGCCAGAATCAAAGCCTGGAGTTGTCGCCCCAGATGCAATTGGTTCCATTATGGAAATGATAGACGATTATGATGCGTTGCTCGTCGGTTGTGGTTTTGGGCAAGCGCCTGATACAACCGAATTCCTGCGGAGACTTCTACTAGATGATCGCTCTGATTCGTTGTTGCCAGAGACGATAATAGACGCAGATGGGCTAAATTTCTTGGCCAAACAAATTGATTGGTGGGAGAGATTAGATTCCCCGGCAGTATTGACTCCACATCCCGGGGAGATGGCTCGGCTTTATGGGGGATCGATACGAGAAATACAGCATGACCGGATTAGGAAAGCAATCGAATCGGCTAAGATATGGGACAAAGTTGTCGTTCTGAAAGGGGCTTACACAGTTGTTGCTGATCCTGACGGTTTGACCATGGTAAGTCCATTTGCTAATCCTGGTCTAGCTTCTGCTGGTACAGGAGATGTTCTGGCTGGTGCGATTTCAGGTTTGGTTTCCCAGGGCCTCCCATTAAAAAATGCTGCAGCGCTCGGCGTATATATTCACGGGTTAGCAGGCAATCTGGTAATGGACGAGTTAGGGAATGCCGGCATGATTGCTTCGGACGTTCTACATGCCTTGCCCAAGGCTATTAAAATGATACATCAAAGAGCGGGATTGTTGCCTTAGACCGATTCCTTCAAATCCCAAAGTTGGCCGTATTTTTTGAGGAGGGTATCTTGGCGAATTTGCGAGGCCGAGATCGTGAAAGGTACGTTGCTCGCATGTTCGGCCGTATAGCGTGTCACTATGACCGTCTCAACACAATCATGACCTTCGGACGTCATCAGGCTTGGCGTAGATTGGCCACTGAATTCGTTTGTGCTCAAGGGATCTGTGGCCCGGTATTGGATGTGGCTACAGGAACCGGAGATTTTGCGATTGAGTTGGCTCGAAAGCATGGGGTGTCAGAGGTAGTTGGACTTGATTTCACTCGTCAGATGCTCCCGATCGCGGTTCGAAAGACGAAGGATGGCGGCCATGAAGGGAATATCCAATATGTTGTCGGAGATGCCCATACACTGCCATTTCCAGATAATACTTTTGTAGCAGTGACGGTTGGGTTCGGTGTGCGGAATTTCGTTGATGTTCCAGTCGCCATAAAGGAAGTTCTTCGGGTTCTTAAACCTGGAGGCAGAATTGCTATTCTAGAGATAGTACGGATGGAACGGCGAAGAATTTTGGACCGACTTTTCGTGTCTGGTTTCCGTATTCTGGCGCCTTGGCTTGGTATGATTTTTGCAAGTGACCGAGAGGCGTACACATACTTGCCTGAGTCAGTCCGGGGATTTCTAACTGTTGGAGGGTTAGTAAATCTGATTGGGGAGGCTGGGTTCTGTCAAGTAGTAGTGAAGCAAATGGCTCTAGGATCCGTAGCGATAGTGATTGGTGAGAAAGCGGACAGATAGACGATACAGAAACTCACACAAGTGTTCGGGGGATACATCACGGAATGGTGGTGGAGATAGGGGGACTCGAACCCCCAACCTCGGCATTGCGAACGCCGCGCTCTCCCAGTTGAGCTATATCCCCATATGGCAAGGTAGGCTTTCCGATTATAGTCGCTGTCTCCTGTGGCCGCAATTGAGTTGTCAACGGGTAGAAAGGATTTTGTAAGAGATCCATATCGCTGGCATTTCGTGATTGCTAGAGTGTGCAATATGGAGTAAAGAAGTTATCGTTTCGAGATATTCAACATTCTTGTCTTCATTTCGTATACAGCCAGTCCAACGACTGCTCCCAAGAAGTCATAGCCTAGATCTACAAAACTGGGTACGCGACCAGGTATGAACATTTGGTGTAGTTCATCAGTTGCGCCGTAAAGGAGAGTAATTGTTATCACAGCTAACCATGTCCAACCTGTTGGTGACAAATTGAAAGAGCGTATGAGCCGATGGCAGAGGATACTCATAATGGCGAACTCTCCAATATGCGCAAGCGCCAGGGAGATCGGATAGTGGTGAGATTGGGTAGCTTGGTTGATGGTATTTGCCGGGAGGCTTGATCCAATGAAGATCACGATCATCCATACCACCGGTGGCAGCCATAACAGAGCACTAGACACCGGATTCCGTCGTTCATTGGGGTTCATTGTTTTATCGTTTTCTAGTTGGCTGCCACCATCATTGTGGTATAAACTTCTGCTGTCCAGCCACTCTACTCTTGGGATACGGAAAGGACTGTAACACTGCCAGTTTACCATCACCTAATTAGCACCAAACAATTCAAACGTGACTGGATTGATTCTCAATTGGTACCAGCTTGTGCCGAATTCAGAAGAGATCGAAATGGACTGAACAAAGTTCTGGTCGGACGCGCGCTGTATTGTCTTTTTTATGAGCCTAGTTTTTTGACTAGAACCTCGTTTGAGCGAGCTATGGGTCTTCTTGGAGGCCAAGCGTATCATACCGAAGATGCGTCCCAGTTTTTCCCTGTTAGGACTCCAAGTCATGTTGATAACACCATTCGAATACTTGAGAGTTTGCACATGGATGCAGTTGTATTACGTAGCAGTGATGCGGGAGTAGTTAACCGGGCTGTTGCAGCGGATACGGTGCCGGTTATTAATGGGGGAAGTCTCGACGACCATCCGACACAAGCCCTTGCGGACATATTTACTTTGCAGCATGAACTTGGAGGGGTTGACGGTGTGAAGATAGCCATTTGCGGTAGGCTTGAGCACAGAAATGTAAGTGCATTGCTTTTGGCACTTGCCCTTTACAACAAGGTTGAAGTGACTCTGATTCCGTTTAGTGGACAGGTGGATCCAGTCGTGACTTCATACTGTATCGATAAGGGGGTAAAGTTCGTTACGGTTGATAGTCTAGATCCTATCGAAGAGGTCGATGCGATCTATTTGAATGCCCCTAAAACTGTTGCGCATGCGCAGTTACTTCGGACAAGAGGAGGTTTGGGTGTCAGTATAGATCAGGTGTTCATGGAGAAGCTGAAGTCTCATTGTATTATCATGGACCCTATGCAAAGAAGCGGAGATTTTGATGTAACTGTTCAAGACAAACGATTGGCTTTTTACCGTCAAGCGGAGAATGCATTGTTTGTGAAGATGGCATTGCTCTACGACATGCTCGGTTCTGTGTAATGCTGTTTGCTCCAAGAAACTCAACTTATCACGGGCCAAATCCCCGCCACTCGTGGAGGTATGTTCGTAACCGATGCTTTCAGTCGATAGGTTCTTGGTATATTAAATCTGCAGGTGCCTTATCTCAGAGATGACATAGACTAGATCGTGCTTGTTGGAACGGTTCCGGCTTGGAATTAATGGGATTCGTCAAAGGAAGTTGGATTGTTGTAGGTTTGTAAAGATTTCGTCGGTCTTGGCGGCCATGATGAAATCATTTCGGTGAAGTCCCTTGATTTTGTGGGTCCACCATGCGACGTGTACCCGCCCCCATTCGAATGTTATTTGAGGGTGATGACCTTCCTTCTCAGCCTCCTTGCCAATCTTGAAGGCAAATGCCATTGCCTGAAAGAAGTCATTGACTTCGAAAGTACGGTTGAGGCAGTTAATACCATCGCGTTTGGTCAAGTCCCATTTAGCAACCATGGGGTGTAGCGTTGCTTGCTCTGCATCTGTGACCTGAGGCGAGTCCCTCCGACAGGCCTCACACCTCTCCCTTGAAAGGGGCATCATAGGTGACCTATTTGCGAGGTTGAACTCGGGGCCGCCTAATATGATACACCCTTCGCTTACAATTTCCCCAAATCCATACTTTGAATGATGTTAGTGTCTATTATTCTGAACCTCATTAACCGGTAAAGAAGAGTATCTCGTTACTGTTATATGGGTATATTACAGATGGTGCTGAACGTCCTGATATAATCGCGCGGTCTTCAGTATGCGATGAAAGATTTGGAGAGACCGATTGGCTATGCTACGCGGCTTTGACAAGATGACTAGGCTGCAACGGTTCTCAGCGCTAAGACACCGTGATTACCGGATAGCTTGGATAGCGTCTATGTTGTCAGGTGGAGCCATGTGGACCTTCATCGTTGCCAGTTCATGGATGGTATTCAACGAGTCGGATCAATCTACTTGGGTTGGAATCATCACTTTTGCATCCATGCTGCCATTTCTCTTGGTTTCTCCCATTGCTGGGCTAATGGGAGATGCTTTGGATCGGAAAATGCTGGTATCGGCTACGATGGTCATGAGCGCTGTTAGTGTCATAGTGATGGCCGGTATGTCGTTTATTAACATACTTGAATTGTGGCATGTGGCCGTTTTTGCTTTTGCTTTGGGCTCAACACGAGCCTTCCAAGAACCACCATTAGCTTCTTTAATTCCCAACCTGGTGCCTCAAGAAGATTTACTCAATGCTTTGGTATTGACAGGCGCGACTAGGCACGGGGCTAGGTTTTTCGGTCTTCTAATCGCCTCTCCTATGCTGGCAATCGGTATGATTGGAGTGAACGGTGTTTTGGTAATGAGCGGATCTTTTCATATCCTCGCGGCCTGGCAGATGTTTCGTATATCCACTATTTCGAGAGGGGAGACTGACTCGAAACGTGGAGTAGTTCGGAATATTTTTGAAGGCCTTATATATATCTACAAGAACCAGGCGCTAGCGGTTTTTATGCTGCTGGTCGCTTTCCACTGTGCCCTAGTCATGTCCTTCGAATCTGTATTGCCGATTCTATCGACCGAAATACTTGGAGCCAC
>JASMAO010000123.1 GCA_030754315.1 SAR202 cluster bacterium | reverse complement strand
CCAAGTTTCAGAATGGGAACTCAACCGGTATCTGACATTTTTCTAAACGATGCAGCTTGCAACAAAATTAATCCATTGAAGGAGGACACGATGGCCACACAGACGAAGAACGAGGTGACAACAGAGTTTCTGGACGGCTTCGCAAATGCTTGGTGCAACCACGACGTAGAGGAACTGATGTCTTATATGTCTAACGATCCGCTATTTCAACTATCAGCAGGTCCTGACATTGACGGTAAGAGATTTGAAGGTTGGAACGATGTCAAAGCAGGATTTCAGATGGTGCTCGACATGTTCCCAGATGGGCAATGGATTGATGGCAGTCACTTTATTGCAGGTGACCGGGGCGTCTCAGAATGGACATTTACGGCGACAGGTCAGGACGGCAACCCAATCGAGGTACGCGGATGCGACCTATTTGCTTTCAAAGACGGCAAGATCTCTGTTAAGAACTCGTTCCGTAAAACTCGGACGACCTGACCTCTATCACCATAAGATACTAATCGAATATGGCATTCCTTGTTCCGTGCCCAAACTGTGGTGAGCGAAACGTATATGAATTCCGATGCGCAGGTGAGATAGTGACACGCCCGAATTCAGACGCGCCTCAAAGCGAACGTACCGCTTACCTATACTTGCGCAAAAATGTCGCGGGAGAACAGCGCGAGTGGTGGTATCACAAATTAGGGTGTCGCAAATGGTTTACAGCTATACGAAATACTGTCACCAACGAAGTCACCGAAACAGCTTGGCCTGATGAGACAGTTGCATAAATGAACTCTGACTCGGTGCAACACCGCCTAAAACCCCACCCCACTCAACTTATCGATTACTCGAAGGCATTGCTATTTGAATTTGAAGGACGTGTTGTCCAGGCCCAAGAGGGGGATACCATAGCCTCGGCCCTCTACGCCGCAGGAGTTCGGACATTCAGCCGCAGTTTCAAATACCACCGCAGGCGCGGGTTGCTGTGTGTCGCAGGCCGCTGCCCTAACTGCATGATGACAGTTGATGACGTTCCAAACGTTCGTGCCTGTATAGAATCCGTACGCTCTGGAATGAGGGTCCGTCGACAAAACGCGTGGCCATCCGTCGAGTATGACGCCCTATCTATTCTGGATCGCTTAGACTGGGCTCTACCGGTAGGCTTTTACTACAAGTCTCTTCACAGACCAAAGCTACTCTGGAGAATTGCCTCCCCTACGATCCGGCGTATTACGGGTCTGGGAACGTTGCCCGTCGAAACAGAAAGGGAAGATGGACAATACCACCATGAGTACCGACACGCAGATGTGGCAGTGGTTGGAGGGGGACCCGCAGGAATGTCTGCCGCTCTTTCGGCGGTAAAAAGCGGAGCTGATGTCATACTCATTGACGACCAAACATCGCTAGGAGGGAACCTAAGGTTTAACACCCAGACACATTCAGATTTAAGCGGCGTCAAGGAAAATACGGGCTACAAAGTCAGCGTAGAACTCTCCCAGTCAGTCCACGACTCTGGCAAGATTGAAATTCTTTCAAGCGCAACCGCCTTCGGTATTTACGAGGACAATTACATTGGTGTTCTACGAGGGGATGTGCTTACCAAACTTCGAGCGAAAGCTGTTGTGGTAGCAACTGGAACTCAAGAGACCCCGGGCGTCTTCGAGAAAAACGACCTCCCCGGTATAATCCTCTCCTCCGGTCTGCAAAGGCTTATTCACCTATACGGTATTAACCCTGGATCATCGGCTCTCATTACCACATCAACAGACGCTGGTTATCACACCGCGATCGATCTAATGAACCAGGGTGTACGAATCGCTGCAATTGCAGACTCGCGGGCAAACTTCCCAGATCATCTCCAGCAGGCTGTGGATCTTCAATCCGAAGGAGTTTTAATCTTAACCGCGCATGCAGCATCCCGGGCCGAAGGTGGACGACATGTTATCGGTGGCGTGGTCGCTCGGATTGTCAATGGGAAACTCACCACTGAAGAACGTCAATTTGATTGCGACATTTTTGCAATGTCCGGCGGGTATCAGCCAGCTAGCTGGCTCTTGGAACAAACGGGAGCCTCTCTTTCTTACGACGACTCAATAGGAGAAAGAGTCCCACGTACATTGCCCGCCAGCGTTTTCGTCACAGGCGAAATTACCGGCACACACGAACTCAATACGTTACTTGTCCAAGGCAGACAATCAGGCACAGAGGCTGCAAACAAAGCACTCGGCAAATCTATAAACTCAGACCACCACGAAACACAGATATCCGTTAAGAATAGTCGGCCCATATCAGCGCCTCCTCCCGTAGGTTTAGACAATGCCGCCCGGCGATTCGTCTGCTTCTGCGAGGACCTTACAGCGAAAGATATTGAACAGGGAATAGACGAAGGCTTCAGAGACATCCAGACCTTGAAAAGGTACAGCACCGTAACAATGGGGCCCTGTCAGGGCAAAATGTGCCTCAAGGCTGTCAACCGAATGACCGCGGAAAGAACAGGAGCTACGATCGACGAAATCGGTGTTACAACCGCACGCCCTCCAGTACAGCCAGTACCACTAGGAGCTCTAGCAGGCCCTTCCCACATCCCCATTAAACGAAGCCCCATCTTCGCTAAACATCTCGAAATGAGTGCTGAAATAACAGACATGAGCCCTTGGCAACGAGCATATTCTTATTCCAGCCCCCAAGAAGAGTGTATGGCCGTGCGAGAAAGGGTTGGTATTATTGACGTCAGTACCCTCGGTAAAATTTACGTCCAAGGGAAGGATTCCGGAACATTACTTGACAAGTTATACACCCACCGCTTTTCAGATTTGCGCCAGGGTAGGGTACGGTACGGAATCCTATGTTCTGATGACGGCACGATCATCGACGATGGAACCGTGGCCAGAATTACGGACGACAGATACTTCATAACAACCTCTACTGGCAACATAGAGTTGGTAGAGGAGTGGATGAAATGGTGGATGGCAGGTACCAATATGTGCGTCCACGTTACCAACGTAACATCCGGTTATGCCGCGATCAACGTCGCCGGTCCGCACGCACGAGAGACTCTATCTAAGCTAACCGACATCGATATAACGGCGGACAATTTCCGTTACATGAGGTTCAAATCAGGTACCGTAGCTGGGGTTCCTGCCATGTTTCTTCGCATTGGTTTCGTCGGAGAATTGAGTTGGGAATTGCACTTCCCTGCGGAGTATGGTGAATACATGTGGGACGCCCTAATGGAAGCAGGACGTGAGTACGGAATCAGTCCGTTCGGTGTTGAAGCTCAGCGTATACTCCGTCTTGAGAAGAAACACATAATCGTTGCCCAAGACACCGACGCAGTCACGAACCCATTGGAAACGGATTCCGCCTGGGCAGTGAAATTCGACAAAGACGATTTTATTGGGAAAGGTAGCATTGCAGCTGCGGGGAAAAGAGGGCTGAAGAAACGTCTCGTAGGCTTCATCATAAAAGACAGTCAGGTGGTCCCAAAAGACGGAGACCCGGTAGTCATAGGCGACCAGCCTATAGGCCACGTTACTAGCTCGCGCATGAGCCCTACCATCGGCAGAGGTTTTGGACTGGCCTGGGTACCAAGTGACTTTGCAGAAGAGAACCGCGAAATATTCATACGAGTCGGTCGCCAAAACTTCTCTGCGAATATTACCCTCAAGCCAATTTATGACCCCGAGGGCAAACGCCTCCGAAGTTAATTTTCCACCTATTCCACAAGCTAAGTAGAGCCAAGAACGAAACCCAGTCGTCGAAACAATAAGAGGCAAATGTGACAAACTGGACACCAACAGCATTAAGCGCTCTTCATCATAAACTACTTGCTCTCAACGCGAGGATGATAGCCATTGGAGACTGGCAAATTCCCGGGTGGTACACCACACCCGAGGAAGAAATCGTACACATTAGCAAAGAAGTTGGCATCGCCGACTTCAGTCCCGCTACCAAACTCAACATCCAAGGCGATGCCGTAGAAACCTTGCTCCGCAACGTATACGGTAACAGGCCCGCCTTAGGTACCGGCAGAGTATGGCAAGGCAGCCTTAAAACTCCAGAGCTCGATTGCCACATCGTAACAGCTCGACTTTCTCACGACGAGTTGCTGATAATATCTACTACTGATGATACAAAAATACTGTTGGATACCCTATCTGGATTTCTTGAAAACTGCGTCCATCTTGTAGACGTGACATCAGCACTATGCTCAATACATGTAACAGGCCCACACTCACGGAAACTTATGTCGCGAGTCACTGAATTAGACCTTCGTGATTCCATCTTCCCAAATATGAGCTGTGCCCAGGGTAAGTTATCAGAAATTGAATGCACTGTTCTTCGGCACGACGTTGGCAGCTTGACCAGCTTCGAACTTTATTTCAGCCGAGACTACGGCGAATATCTTTGGGATTCTCTCACAGAAGCTGGATCAGATATGAAACTAATACCATACGGCGTAAAGGCCACGATGGACCTGGTTTCTTCGGGAGGAGATCAGTAGCTGTGGTTCTGCAACTTTTTAAGAAATCTCAGATGTGGCGTAAGCCGGACCTCAAGAACCGATACGAGGTGGTCATCATAGGCGGGGGCGTACATGGACTCTCCACTGCGTATCATCTAGGGAAATTAGGTTTGACAGACGTAGCTGTAATAGACAAAAGCTACCTTGGGGGTGGTGGCAGCGCCCGTAGCACCGCCATCATCCGTGCCAACTACCTGACTCCTGAAGGAATTCCCTTTTTCAGGGAAAGCCACAAAATGTACGAGAACCTTTCTCAGGAGCTGGACTTCAATTTACTTTTCAACCAAATGGGACGTCTAGACTTAGGCCACACCGACTCTGCAGTATATTGGCTGAACGTACGTGCTGGATTTAATCAACTTCTTGGCGTCAACAGTCGTGTTATCGATCCAAACGAAATCAGTGAGTTGGTGCCCGTCCTAGATCTGCGTAAAGGGAAAACTATGCCTGTCCTGGCCGCACTGTACCATCCTCCTGCGGGCGTGGTCCGTCACGATGCAGTTGTATATGGATACGCCAGAGCAGCGGACCGTATGGGAATAGAGCTACATCCATTTACAGAGGTCACTGGTATCATCAAAAGCAACGGACGTGTAACGGGAGTTCAAACAAACTCGGGTCAAATCTCTGCAGGAACTGTCGTAAGCGCGACAGCCGGCTGGAGTTCAACAATATCGACTATGGTGGATCTAGACCTCCCCATCACAACATACCCACTACAGGCCTTCGTCACTGAGCCGCTAAAACCCTTCCTGGATAAAACTATCTCATCAGCAAACCTGCACGCGTACGCTTACCAGACCGACAGGGGAGAAGTTGTGATCGGTGGACCAGTTGATCCGTACCCCACCTACAGCCAACGTGCAACCATGAATATGCTTGAAGATCTGTCAGTCTTCATACTGAAGCTACTTCCCATCTTAAAACCAGCAAAGATTCTGAGGCAGTGGGCAGGACTCTGCGATATGACTCCTGACTACGCCCCTATTCTAGGCAAAGTCGAAGGCCTCGATGGCTTCATTCTGAACTGCGGCTGGGGAACCTGGGGATTCAAGGCAGCGCCGATCGCCGGCAAGACCGTAGCGGAACTGGTAGCGACTGGTCAAACCCCGAAGCTTATTCAGCCTTTCGGCCTAGATCGATTCGAAAATGGCCGTCTGATCAATGAACGCGCCGCTGCCACCGCTGCTGCAATCCACTAATGGCCTTTCCATAAATTGACTCCTCCCACGTACAGCCAGAAACTTTAGATCAATTCCTCTCCGGCAAATCGGTCAAATCCCACCTTAGCGAACAGCCTCTCATAATCTCACTGCCAATTCTTAGATGGAGGTAAAGTATCAGCCACGAACACACCCTCTACATGATGAACTACTACGTTAAAGCCTCCGCCTCGACGCGAGATGAAACCCGCTACTTGTAATACAGTCTCTCTGATTGCAAGTTGGAATTTGTTAAATACATGCGGCCATAGGATGAGAGGTATGTGTCCAAATTCGTCCTCAAGAGTAACGAACACGGCACTGGACCCAGGATGCTGTCTCCTGATAACCAGCCCAGCAACTGTGACCTTAGTTCCATCTTTCAGGTGAGCCAAATCCCTACTAGAGATAATGTTGTCTGAAAGATTCTCTCTCATATAAGCCATGAAATGACTGTTGGGATGAATACCCATGGTCCGGTACTCGTTCAGCATGGTCTCCCAGTCAGTCATCAGAGGGAGTTGCGGCACGTCTTGATCGGTAGAAAATGGAAGTGTTTTCTGAGTAACGCCTGGTTGATACAACAAACCGGTTTGCCATAGTGCGGATCTCCGGTCAGAAATTATAGAATCGAATGCTCCGACAGTAATCAGGCTCTCAATTGGCCCCCGCTGGAGCCCCGTACGACGCATTACATCAGGTAGACTGTGAAATCGACCTGCACATCGAGCTTTGATTATAGAATCAATACTGGCCTTTCCTAACCCTTTGACATTCAAGAAACCCAGTATGAATGACTTGTCGTTCAATATTATGCATTTAGAAATGCTTCTGTTAATGTCTGGGTGGACAACCTTGATGCCATGGTGCTTGGCGTCTTGTTTAAGAGTCTCAAGGTTGTAGAATCCCATCGGTTGCTGATTAAAAATGGCTACATAGAACTCCAGAGGATAGTGGAATTTGAGCCAAGACATTTGGTAGGCAGTGATACCAAAAGCGTATGCATGTGATTCCGGAAACATGTACTGCCCAGAGAATTTTCTAAATATCTTTCGGGCTACCTCCTTGGTAACCCCTTTCTCAGCTGCACCTTGCCTGAATTTATCCCAATATGCCCTGAGCAATCGATCGTTGTTCTTACGACTGAAAGCCCGGCGTAGCTCGTCCCCATCCTTGTACCTGAAACCAGCCACACTTACCGCCAATTCATTAACTTGATCCTGGTAAAGTATGACACCCTTAGTACGCCTGAGAGCGTGCTCTTCCAGAGGGTGATAATAGTCCCAATCGACTCTTCCTCGATATCGTTCAATAAATTGACTGATCCCATAATTGATTCCCACACCGGGCCGTACGGCTGCGACCTGATATGCCATCTCTTGTAACGTTACAGGCTGTAAACGGACAACCGTCTGCATCTGTGCTGCGGACTCAATCTGGAATATCCCGATTGTGTCGGCTTGGTGAATTGTCTTATACACATCCATATCATCAAACCTAATACGCGAGAGATCGATGAACTCGCCCGAATGTTCTTCGATAAGTTGAAGTGCCTCTTGCATCTGTGACAAGGCGCCGAGAGCCAACAGGTCTATCTTCACGAAGTGGGCGTCACTGACACTGTCTCGATCCCATTGACAAATGTACCTACCATCCATTCCACCCGGTTGAACAGGAACCATATCGATGAGTGGTTCAGAACTGATAATCATTCCGCCGACGTGCTGCATTAAATATTTTGGAAACCCCCGCAACTCTGAGGCCAATTCTATGAGTGTCTGCCACACGGGCATGTTGGATTTATGTCGGAAATCGGGCAGTATGTTCATCTCGGAATCGACGCTCTGAGCGTGCCGTGTGTCGACACGCTTGGCGAGTTTATCCAAATCATCGTTCGGAATGCCTAATACTTTACCCAAATCTCTAATACAGCCCTTCATCTTATAGGTGGATATAGCCCCTGTAAGTGCGGCGTGCTTCCAACCGTATCGCTCATGAACCCTTTTGATCAGTTCCTCTCTGATATTTCGAGGGAAGTCTAAAT
The DNA here is from genome assembly GCA_030754315.1 of SAR202 cluster bacterium. Lineage (GTDB taxonomy): Bacteria > Chloroflexota > Dehalococcoidia > Lucifugimonadales > JASMAO01 > JASMAO01. Next base: position 5,141 of record JASMAO010000123.1, on the reverse strand, counting down.
CTATGTCTGGCGCGTCTCCCATCTTGCCGTTGAGGAAACGATCTAGTCCCAAATCGTATTCCATTGGATCTATGTGAGAGAGGCCTATGAGATAGCCTATCAACATCGCTACAGATGAACCTCTCCCAGTACCTGGAGGCCGTCCTTCAAGAGGAGTTTCATGATCTCCAAAACCGAGATCAATCATCGCTTCACGAGCTATCTGAATCACCTCATAGTAGTTCAAAAAAAAACCGGCAAGCCTTCGCTCCTTGATCAATTCGAGTTCGATATTAAGCCGTTCTCTCACCTCGGGTGTTATCAATCCGTATTTTCGAAATGCTGCCTCGTTACAGATTTCTTCCAAATAGCTTTGAGCAGTGTATCCAACAGGGACATCATAGTCAGGGAGTCCGTAAGCGAGCTGTGTTTCCAAGTTAAAAGTACATCGTTCTGCAATACGATTAGTATTCTGAATGGCCTCTGGTAAATCCCGAAAAATACTCGCCATCTGAATTGCAGATTTAAGATAGAAGTGGGTATTTGGTCGTCTATAAAGATGACTCTCCTCAAGAGATTTGTTGTTCTTGATAGCAACGAGAGCATCCTGGAGACGGTGGCGATATGGTAGATGATAATGAACGTTATTCGTGGCAACCATTTCAACACCTAGTTTCCGAGCCAAGTAAACAAGTTGCTCGTTCCGAAACGTATCGCCATAAGCAAAATTTTGCTGCAGTTCCACTAAAACATTCCTAGATCCAAACCACTCGAGATAGTTCCGCAACTCTGCTTCTGCATCTTTATATCTCTTCATGGTCAAGAGATTGGATATACGCCCTTTTGAACACCCAGTCAGGAGAATCAATCCCTCCGCGTGGTCAGTCAGCAGGGCTGGATCCAATTGAGGATCAAGTCGATTTTCGTTTTGCCCCATTCGAGAGTAAGTAAGGAGGTTACACAGGTTCGAGTACCCTTGACGGGTCTCAGCTATAAGTGTCAAATGCGATCGGTCCTCTAGGGTGATTTCAGCACCGATAATAGGTTGGACTTCGAGGTTGTTAGCTATTCGCGAAAACTCCATTGCACCGCAGAGGTTGTCATGATCTGTCAAGGCCAAGGCAGGATATTGAAGTTCCTTCGCACGAACCAAAAGTTCCTCTATGAAAGAGGCACCTTCTTGGAATGAGTAATTGCTGTGGCAGTGAAGTTCGACATACGAATCCATGCGTTCAAGACTGCACGATCGATTGATTAAGACCTATGTCGCTCATACTCATGCTATTTTCCAAATCCCATACTGAGCATTCACTTACCAATTTCGCCAAGCAAGTAATCGATGTTGAAATATGGTAGCTATTCTCACAACACCAGTCTTGCCAGCTGAAATTTCTATACTCGTTGCTTGTACCAAATCTCATTAATCAGGTCACGGAAGACAGTGATCATCGTGCCTCCTTCGACCACAACCTGATAGTATCGTCGAGATATTGGAACGTCTCTCCACCACTCGTCAACAATTTCCCAAACGTCGTCAATCGAAATGACTCTCGCCTCTTGGTCATGCGATACAATCACAGATGGTTCGTGATTGCCAGTCTCCTTGACCTGTATTAATTCAGGCTTGTTTAAGGCCTGAATTCGACCAGAGCTCGTCTTCTTTCTGGTATTCTTGAGCATGGTTCCATGTCCATTACTTTATAAATTGGTGGCTTAACCCGGAGACGCGTTTCCAGTTGTTGCATGGCTTCTTGTAGACACCGCCGTTTGCGTATATCTACCAAGAGGCTAGTCTGCATTCCAAACTCTCCGGCAATGTCTGATATTTTCATACTAATGTCCTCCAATGGACCTGGGATATCGGTAGTTTTTAGAGCATTTCTCAGTATGGAAAACGCCGTATCTTTTCTACCGACAGGACTCTTGAAAGCAACTCGCTTCACCCAAGGTGGACGATTACGAACATTAGCTTGAATTAAAATCGATCGAATACACCTCCGTCTTAGTAAGGGATGTGAAAAAATCCTCCCAAGCAATACCTCCATAGCAGGAAGAATCATTGATAGTGAGGTGGCCGGGACAGGAAAATCTAGATGATCAGTCATCATCTCTTTATACTTGGATGGGATGAAGGGGCTCTTATCTATACCGTTGGCCAGTTCCCAAGCCACTCGACCTCGAATTCCAAATTGGGCTTGCATCGACCCAATTGAGAGGGCTGCAATCTGTCCCATTGTCTGAAGACCAAAATTATGTAATCTTAATCGGTCATCCCAAGAAAACGGCAGCAAATCTACAGGTAGGTTCCTAAGAAAATAGGGAACCCTCTTGGGAACCTTGCTCGACTGACCGGGATTGCTGTTAAGCGCTGCAACATAAGCAGGGAATTTCGAATTCGCAAGTCCAATGCGTGGACCAAGGTGGGGTTCTACAGCCCCTAATAGAGTTGAGACAATGCCATCTTCACCACCATATAATTTTTCAACGCCGCTTATATCGACAAACGCACATCCAAGTTTGCTCTTCTCTACAAGTGGGCTTCTGTTGAAAAGCCCTTCCATCATCTGATCAAACACTTGATCGTAGTAGGCTTCATCTGATTCAACCAACACCGCATCTTTACTTCGAGACAGCGCCTCCTGAAGAGGCATGCCTGAGAACACGCCTTTAACCTCTGACGAAATGTCCAACACTCTAGGACCATCACTGGACTGCGTAATGATCAAGATAGGTTTATCTCGAAGAATCGCGGTCCTTTGTATTTCAGCCTTCACTGGCAGATGAGTGACCAACACACAGGCAATTTTCATTAAACGGAACCATCCTCCTTGTTCTTAGTATACGCACATATGTTCTATTTTTGTCAAGTGGCTGGCCCCATTCACAGACAAGATGTCGGAACGAATAGCCAGTTTCACGAAGAATGGTCTTTGACCTTGCAAATCAACTCGGAATTCAGGTCTCAGAAGGAGACCTCCAGCCCTATGATCTATACACGCCAGACGAGGCCTTTTTCGTCAGTACCATCTACTGTGTGCTGCCAGTCACGATGATTGACCGACGTGAGATAGGTAACGGAAAACCTGGCCCAATAACACAGCATCTCCTAGCTGCATGGAGCGAGGCTGTAGGTGTCGACATCGTTGACCAAGCAATCCGGTTTGCAAAGGTTTGAGCCCTTCATCTATTGGCACTCTCGCGTCTATTGAGGTGAATCGGGCCGTATTGGGCTCGCCTCAAACGGAGTGTAGCTTACCTTGAGATGGGGCGTCTCAATACGTGTATGCCCTCGATGCCGTGACTCGTGTAGCGCGTCCAACACTCCACTGACAAGCAGGGTACGCTCGACGGGATACTGGGGTCGGCCGGTGAGAAACATTTCCTGTACGTTCAATCCTAGGTACGTAAATGGTTGTCGAAGGTCGTCTCCTGGGTTGAGTTCGGTGCTCTCAATCCGTCCATTCACCCTAGCCGCATATCCAAATGCCTGTAAGTGTCCTGGTAAGAGCAGAGTAGCAGCCTTGAAACCATCAACGTACTCTAGCAGGAACAGGATAGGATTTTCGCAGTTATCCTCCATACGCCCTGGCTTTTTTAGAGCGATGCGAGCGTCAGCTGCAGCGGCTAACTCCCGTGACCATAGCCCCTTTTCGCCAGCCTCCCACACCGCACTCCCCTCCAAACAATGAACAGCGGAAACTCCAGTTTCGCCTCCATTGCGTCGTTCTGTCATACATTGTAGAGCCTCCAGAGCGTGGAACCCGTAAGAATCCAGCCCAAACAGGAAGGGATGTATATAGCCTATAGATAAAGCTTCTTCGATCGGCGCATCAATCTCATGCTCTATATACGGATTACGTACTACGAGAGGCAACGAGGACCCCGCCATAAAGGGCACATTCAACTCCCTAGCCCTATCGTACATCCATTTCGCATTCGCCCAATCATATGATAAATGCTTGTCGTTGAAGACTGGAACCGAACGCTCCGAAGAGGCAAAAACTGCACAGACTTGTTCAAAAAAATACCGCCTCGGGTATAGATGCTGACCCTTCTCATTACCAGCATAGTCACCATGCTCAGCTACAATAAGAACCCCATCTACCTCCAATTCACCAGCGCGCACATCGTTTTCAGGCGTCCAATGACCAGGCCTACCTTGATGCGTAAGAGTCAGAGCGGCACGGATACTCTCATAGATCTCTATATTGTGATCACGGGCTAACTTATGGCCGAGGTCGGTCCAATTGGGCTGGTCTATATACATCGAAACTAGATCCACTTGAGGTTCGTGAAACCCGTCGTCCGCTGGAAATCCATTAGCGAACTTCGACACGATGAGATCTCCATGCGAACCAAGGGCAGCGGGAAAGAAGGCAGTAACAATAGCTGCTATTTTTTTGGACATCGACTATCTAATCCTTTCAATGCCCTCCCCGATCAACGCTTGCATTTCGGCTATTGGTGCCCTAAAAGCGCGTTCTTAATGCACTGGTACGATCATACCATTCGACCATCCACAGAAACGTAGATGAACGAGGACAGAAAAAGAAAAGCCCCAATGGATTCATTCCTTGGGGCACGCTCACAAGCTACAGCCTGGTTGCGGGGGCAGGACTCGAACCTGCGACCTTTGGGTTATGAGCCCAACGAGCTGCCGCTGCTCCACCCCGCGACGTTTAACACCCTAGCACTAAACCGAACACCCACCAATAACGTATGTTGACCGTATCCTACTAAATCCTTTAGAAGGGATTTAGGACAACTTCCCATAAACGAATCTTAATGTGGGTCAAGTCCTCGGTCTATTAGTACCGCTCAGCTGAATCCCTCACGGGACTTACACCTGCGGCCTATCAACCCCGTAGTCTACGGGGGACCTTACTCCTTCCGACCGAAGTCGGGGAAGGGAGATCTAATCTTGGAGTTGGCTTCGCGTTTAGATGCTTTCAGCGCTTATCACATCCAGACATAGCTACCCGGCGATGCTTCTGGCGAAACAACCGGTACACCAGAGGTCTGTCCTTCCCGGTCCTCTCGTACTAGGGAAAGCTCTCCTCAAATCTCCTGCGCCCACGACGGATAGAGACCGAACTGTCTCACGACGTTCTGAACCCAGCTCGCGTGCCGCTTTCACCGGCGAACAGACGGACCCTTGGGAC
>JASMAO010000122.1 GCA_030754315.1 SAR202 cluster bacterium | reverse complement strand
GGGTAACATAAGATGCCCAAAGATGATTTCCAGATACAAACCACCTCAATAAAATCCGTCAGGTAACCTCGAATAGGAACCTAAATGTGGTTTCTAACCAAACTCCCAATTCCCCCAAGGACACACCATAGGAATACCCACGTACCCCCGGTGTCCCTAGCCTGGGGTCATAGGGCATGGTGTGGGGATGCGTGGTGTTGATCGTATGACTTACTTGAAACCCTTACCGCCCGCCGGCCCCCGAAACCATCATCCCGATGGCAACCAGGCAGGTCACGCACTATCATTCAAACTGGACCACTCAAAGGGGGCCGACCACCGCCATGCCAGTCACTAGCGCATCGTTGCCCGACAGGATGATATCGGCAAAAATAATCTGGGCAATGGGCAGAAGGTTCCCCATCAGAGACACAGCGATATTTTCCAACCGAATTCCTTAGTGTTTCCATGTTTGTGACAGCGGCCTCGACAACGTCTCCAACCCTCTAGAATCGCGATGGCTAGCGGCCGCTTCCGGATTTCCTTCATTGCAGTATGGTGCTATTTGTGTTTTTGGTATTTGATTCTCAGTCATTTTAGTGTTTGATTTACAGAGAAATAAGGAGAAACGTTATGTCCAAACTAACTATGGCTCTAACTGCTGTCTTTGTTCTCTTCTTTTGTACGGCGTCTCTGACAGCGAAGGCCCTCGACGTAAAGCTTGAGGAGGTCGCGAATAAACTAACCGCGCCCGTGCTGCTGGTTGAAGCCCCAGATAACACGCATCGAAAATTCATTATTGAGCAGGTGGGCTTGATAAAGGTATTGATGCCTGATGGAAAACTGCTTGATGATCCTTTTTTGGATATCAGTAAGAAACTCACGGATCTAAATCCAGTTTTCGATGAGGAAGGATTACTTGGGCTAGCGTTCCATCCAGATTTTGGGAGTAACGGAAAATTCTACGTTACCTTCACTGGGCCTATAAGAAAAGATGCTAGCTTGCCGGTGAAACTTTGGTGGGAAAATACAGAAACATTAGCTGAGTTTAGTGTTTCCAAAGACAACCCAAACAAGGCCGACCCGGCGTCTGAACGCGTGATAATGCATGTCGATCAGCCACAGTTTAATCACAACGGCGGATGGATTTCCTTCGGGCCCGATGGATACCTCTATTTCTCGCTTGGTGATGGCGGATACAAAAATGATTGGGGTCCCGGCCATGATCCTAGTTTGGGCAGTGGTCAAGACACCGGAACGCGCCTCGGCACTATTCTACGAATAGATGTCAACACGCCTGACACGGAAAATGAGTTGCCGTATTCAGTGCCCAAGGATAATCCCTTTGTCGGTGAGGACGGTTTCTTGCCAGAGATTTGGGCCTACGGATTCCGAAATCCGTGGCGCTGTTCGTTCGATATGGGTGGCAATAACGACCTAATTTGTGGGGACGTTGGCCAAAACGCCTATGAAGAAATTAACGTCGTTACAAAAGGCGGTAACTACGGCTGGCGCCAAAAAGAAGGAATGCATTGCTTTGACTATCTAAATCCTAATGAACATCCCGCGAGTTGCAATGACAAGGGAATGATTGATCCCGTCATCGAATACAAGAGTTGCAATGTTTTCGACAACTGCAAGGGTCTGTCCATCACCGGTGGTTACGTCTATCGTGGTGAGCATTCTGCTTGGAAGGGAAAATATTTCTTTGCCGACTGGAGCAAACAGTTTGGTAAGGGAGATGGCGTTCTCTACGCTGCTTCGAAGCAAGGTGACAAATGGTCTATGGAAGAAATGAATGTCACCAATCTACCAAATTTCAGTGCCTTTATTCTGTCATTTGGACAAGATCGTCAGGGGGACGTTTATGTTATGGCTTCGGATACACTCGGCCCTATTAAGGCCTCCGACAAGATTTACAAGCTTGTGCCCGCTGATTAATACAAGTAAAACTTAGGCTCTACTTGGTGTTAATTCTCTGAGCAGGGCCGAACCATTGCTTTTTCCTACATTACTGCTTAGGTCAATCTTTTGAACTGAAACATGCCAAGTATGTTCAGAACACCAATCAGAACACTAACGATAATTTCAATTATCGTTTTTTGTTGTCTTTTAGCGTGGATAGATCGCTCTATTGCTGACTCAGCCAATATCAGGAGTGCTCAATTTACGGACATATTCCTTCAAGATCGAGATAATGTGGTTGCTGGTGAGAAAATCTGGAAGAAAAGATGTAAATTTTGTCATGGGAAGCACACACATCCGGACAAAGGCCCGAAGCTTGCTAAACTCATAAAGAAAAGGCCCAGACACTATAAACCAGAATTTATCTATAAGCGAGTGACTTTCGGTTTCCGATCTATGCCAGGGTGGAGGATGAAGTACACTAATAATGAACGCATGGCGCTTGTTGCGTATATTTTGAGCGAGAATTTTCTATCACCTTGAACGTCGATACACATAGTGTATCTTTGTAATTAAACTCGATGCCAAGATTATGTGATCGGCTGGCAATGCAGGTTTCGAGTTAACAATATTCACTTGGTATTGAAAACGATGGTACTTCCGGATTCTCCAACAGCAAGTCGTCTTGCGTGGAAGGCAATTAAGGTGTCATCGGGATAATTATTAGCCAGACTCTGAAATGCTTCGAGAGCCTCTTCTTCGCTGAGATCCAAGAGAGAAAATGCTCTTCGATAATCCGAAATTAATGACTTCGAACCAAATTCGATTACGGGTTCGAAGGCTGCGACTCCAGTTGATTTACCCGCAAGTAAAAGGGTTCCTATAGGCCTAAACTCGATGTCAGGACAATGCGACGCCGTGTCACCTGATATACAGATCCTTGTGCCAATTTGTTTATTTACGGCCTCCATTCGGGCTGCTGTGTTTACGACGTCTCCAAGGACTGTATAGTCGAAAAAGGATTCACCGCCGAAATTCCCAACTACTGCAACACCAGTGTGAACCCCAATTCGGGTCTTGCCAAAACCAAGTTTGTTGACTTCGTCTTCTTTTTGAAATGCCCGGCAGAAGGCGTCTAACTCCAAGACACAAGCCATCGCCCGCTCCGGATGGTCTGGCTGCTCTAAGGGAGCACCAAAAAATGCAAGCAATGCATCACCTATAATCTTATCGATCGTACCTCCATGATCGAGCACAATTCGACAGAGGCCATCAAGGTAGCGATTGAGTACTGGCATAACTTCCGCTGGTTCAGCTCCTTCGACTAATCTCGTGAACCCTTCTAAATCCGTAAAAAGAACAGTTAGATTTTGGCGTCTGCCGCCAAGACTTAGCTGTTCAGGGTTCTTGATTAACTGGTCGACTACAATTTCTGGGACAAAGCGAGAGAATGCGTCACGTATGAATTTTTTTTGTCGTTTTTCCTCGTCCAACCAGTGTTTCTTCTCAAGGCCTGACTTAATTCTTGCCCTAAAAAGTGTTTCGTTAATGGGCTTTGGAAGATAGTCATCTGCCCCCGCTTCAATGCAACGAATTACACTGGATGTGTCGTCAAGTGCTGACACCATGACTACTGGGGTGGATTTCAGAACTGGATGTTGTTTCATTCGTGCAAGAACTTCTAGGCCCGACATGCCAGGCATCATGACGTCAAGAAGAACAAGGTCAAAATCTTCTCCACCTAACATTTCAAGTGCTTCAACACCGCTGGAAGCAGTTGCAACCAGATGACCGTCCAAAATTAGTCGGCGAGAGAGCAAATCGCGATTAGACGCAATGTCATCTACTACTAAAATATAGCCAGTGTCCTCTGGTAGCGGTTTGAAGCTCGAAGGCGTCGGTTTATCTACGAATTCGACCAGATCAGCCGCAAGGGTCTCAGCACCCAATTCCGCCGCAGCAGCCCCCATATCACCCTGAGTGAAGTTGACTATATGGCCCAATTTTGCTAGCAGTTGATTGGATTCTTCCAATAATTTACCCAGATCGGCACACACACCTATCTCGTTTAATTCTTCTAAGTCCTCCAGCAACATCTCGCCATACCCTTTGATGGCGTTAATAGGGGTTCGCAGGTCGTGGCGTAGTTCCTTTTCAACATCGACCACGTCCTTCCCTTCGAACAAAACATCGGAAGATCCTGCAGCAAGTAAGTGATTAATCATGTCCGAAAGTTGACGAGCCGCGGACAATATTTCATCTGCATCGCTCTTAAATGTCTTTAAATCATCTGTAACTACCGCTTGGTTAATAAGCTCGCTATAACCAAGAATAGCTTGGGCTGGAGCCATCAAAGCCTGGCGAATTCCCGCAAGCATAATTCGTTGACTCGAACTTATATTATCAGTGGCTGAATTCATAGGGACAGCCTCTCTAAAATTTGATACCGATAAATGAGCTAGA
>JASMAO010000121.1 GCA_030754315.1 SAR202 cluster bacterium | reverse complement strand
CGCTGACGGTCGGAAGATCGACGATCTGATGTACGAGTTCCTCAACCGCGTCCTCTACGACAGGTAACTGGTCAGAGCGGTGAGATTTTGTATAATCCGTTCATTATGAAAAATGTTTGGTGGATATTATTTATTATTATGCTGGTTCTTGTTGTTTTATCTGCTTTGACCCCAGTACTCTTTAGGGCTGTTGCCTTATGGGTGTGATTTTATATGGAGTCGGAGATACAACAAAATGATTTACTTTTCAGGCCAGACCCTATGGGAAAAAGTAAATAAGTAAATCCCAAACGCCTGGAATCTCGAACATTAAGCCTCTCTGGAGACAGAGGGGTTTTTTTGTAGCAACATTTGTTGCAACTGACACTACACAACGTATAGACACAATTGGGACACGGCTATCTCATGGTAAGATTGGCTGATTGGGATAAGAGAAACAATGAGGACGGCTTAATGAGGGTGATAACTTCCTTCCAAGCAGAATGTCGAGGGTTCGAGTCCCTTCCGCCGCTCCAATCTTGATTTGTTCTCAAGCACTTACACTCTTTTTTCTCCTGATTTTAGGAAAAGTACCCCATAAGTACCCCTTATGAGAATTTAACCCCCTTAAAAAATGAACATTAACGGTGTAATAAAAATAATAATATTCGGTCTGTTTGTCCTTATTGGGTTCGCTCCAATGATTTGGTTGTTTTGGTTTCGGTAAATCTAAGAGGTGTTTCCAGTATCTAAGGTATCTATGGGGGTGATCCTGTCCAGACGTCCTATATTGACGTTGTGGCTACAGTATTCATAGTCATTTGATGGGTGCAGCGGATTCGGATCGGGAGTAGTACCTCAACCTGATAGTGAACAATAATAACCACCGCCGATGGTCGCCGTGGGCTATTAACTATTAGTGGGACACCGTGAGAGCGTTGAGATTTTTCTTTATCAGTCTGTATATAATCGTTTTATGCCCGACGACAGATTACAAAATACTATAAATGAACTTCTGGAAAGAGCAAATAAGGCTGTCCTTGATTTGGATTGGGAGTCGGTAACGAAATTGTCTGAAGGTGTGTGAACACTGGAAACGCGAAGATAAACAAGGAACAAATCCAACAAACTTGATCCATGATTTTTAGGTCTGCTGATTATCAGAGTCGAGCTTGTGCATTAGACAGTTTTTCTATGGTTTTTACTAATGCTTGAGCCCCCTGATTTACCGCGTCCGGACCTTCTGCTTGTATAGACCTGTACAGTTGGGCCACAAGATTTGTTGTAGGTAGGGACGTTCCTGTTTGAGCGCCAGTTTCTTCAGCCAATCTTAAATCTTTTTGCATATGTTTGACCATAAAACCTGGAGTGAAATCCCCCGAGAGTATTTGCGGACCGCAAATATCCAGAAGCCAAGATTGACCAGCTCCCTTGGAGACTGCCTCGAAAAATGTCTGTAAATTTAGGCCTGCTTTTTTTGCCAGTACGAAGGCTTCGCCTATACCGGCAAGCGTGGCAGCGCCAAGGATTTGATTGGCTATTTTTGCGGTGTGACCTGATCCGACTGGTCCCATGTGAGTGACGTTGTCTCCTAACACATTCAGAACGGGCAAAGCCCTTTCAACAGTTTCGGCATCGCCTCCCACTAGAATTGACAATGTCCCTGTCTCGGCTCCCATTACGCCACCAGTAACTGGCGCATCTATAAAACCTGCCCCTTTTCCCGAAAGAAGTCTGGCCATTTTTTTCCCAGTTTCGGGAGATATTGTGCTCATGTCAATCAAGATTGATCCACGAGATATACCTTTAATTATCCCACTTGCACCTGCTATAGCGGCCTCGACATGTGGTGAATCCGGAACCATCGTTATGATTATGGACGATACCTCAGCTACCTGTGCTCCAGATTCCTTTGGTGTAGCACCAAATACCTCAGCTTTTTCGATTGTTGCTTTATCAAGGTCAAAAACCGTTACTTCATAACCATCATCGATAAGATTCCTTGCCATCGGCAGTCCCATCATGCCGAGTCCCACGAAACCAATTTTTTCTTTACTCAATTTACTTTATCCATCGGTTACCGACGATTAGTGGATGATTTTGTTTCATATTTCATTTTTTTAGATAGTAACCCTTACACCTTCGGAACCGATTGCATCGCCTCCTCAATGCTTTCCGAAGGCAAAGCATAGTCGATCATATTTCCAGAGAAATAGCTGTCATATGCCGATAAATCTAGATGCCCATGTCCACATAGATGAAAAAGTATATTCTTTTCTTCCCCCGTTTTCTTACACGACAGGGCCTCATCGATAGCAGCTTTAATAGCGTGAGTTGGTTCGGGTGCGGGAATAATGCCTTCAGTTTTAGCGAATAGTACCGCCGATTCAAAACAGGCGTTCTGGTGATAGGCACGCGCTTCGTAAATTCCAGCCTCAAACAGGGCGCTGATCAGAGGTGCCATTCCGTGATAGCGGAGCCCACCGGCGTGAATCGGGTTTGGAATAAAGGTATGACCAAGAGTGTACATTTTTAGTAGGGGTGTCATGCCAATGGCATCCCCGAAGTCATAGGTGAATTTCCCTTTAGTTAGTGAAGGCGAAGCCGCGGGCTCAACTGCGATAAGTCGAGTGTTTTTTCCCCTTAGTTTATCGGGAATAAACGGGAAAGATATACCAGCGAGATTAGAGCCGCCTCCTGCACATCCAATAATGATATCTGGATAGGCATCAGCCTTCTCCATCTGCAGGATCGCTTCTTGTCCGATGACAGTTTGATGCATCAGTACATGATTAAGAACTGAACCAAGTGCATATTTAGTGTCATCATTCCCGGCCGCCACTTCTACTGCCTCTGATATGGCAATACCTAAAGAACCTGGAGATTTGGGATCATTTTCAAGGATTTTTTTTCCAGATTCAGTTTCTGTACTTGGACTGGATGTCACAGAACCACCCCAGGTCTGCATCATTGATTTCCGATAAGGTTTTTGATCATAACTAGCACTTACCATAAATATCTTAGAATCAAGACCAAACTGGCTACATGCAAAAGCGAGGGCACTACCCCATTGCCCTGCTCCCGTCTCAGTAACAATTTGCTTCGTGCCCTCTATTTTGTTGTAGTATGCTTGGGCAATTGCCGTGTTTGGTTTGTGGCTTCCTACTGGACTAACACCTTCGTATTTGTAAAAGATCTTAGCTGGAGTACCAAGGGCCTTTTCTAATTTTGTCGCACGAATAAGAGGAGTCGGCCGCCACATTCTGTACATCTCCCTAATAGGATCGGGGATATCGATCCATCGATCTTGACTGACCTCTTGCATAATCAGATCCATTGGGAATAAAGGAGCGAAATCATCAGGTCCGGCAGGTTCACCAGTCCCCGGGTGTAAGGCAGGATCTAAAGGTTTTTGAAGATCTGCCTGTACGTTGTACCATTGTTTAGGTATATCGTTTTCAGAAAGAAGAAATTTTTTTTGATCGGTCATTGTGAATCTCCATTACGGAACTCCATTGCATAAAACAAAGCACCGATATCATGTATTTACTATCTATGTTATAGCCACGGGCTCTAACATAACTAGGTGTTTTTCTACCTAGCACGGAAAGTGTATTCAGAAACATCACTACGATTCGATGTTCACTACCAATAAAGGGATACCTGCAATCCGTAATTTCTGTCATGAAATCTGTAGGAAAGTGGTCGATAAATAAACTGAACGAGCCTAAATAATTTATACTTACCATACCGATTATTGGATTCCGAAACAAGAGCGTCGATGGTCGCCGTGGGCTATTAACTGTTATAGGGACACCGTGAGAGCACCGATTTTTGTATGATCCGTTCATTATGAAAAATGTACAAACAATACTTTTGAACCTATTTATTCAATTCAACACTTGTTGTTGAACTAACTACATTCATCATGAAGCGAAGGGTGCGACTAAACCTATAAATGGTTATGGAGACTGGTTATATTTGTACTGAGTGGATGCTCTATTTGTCACTTCTGAATCCTGAACGTTAGAAAAAAACTAAGAGTGTCCACTTTTTAAGCTAATATTCAAATCATGAAATTCAAATTATAATGAATGGATACGATAAGAGGAATTTAGTTAGGGTTTTTGTTTCCTGACAAATTACCATTCCTACGGATATTGAATTCACTTGTGTAAAGTAACGAGGAAAATTTGAGCAATGTTTTACGACACATCCAGTTTTAAGAAACCAAGCCCACAATTGCGGGATGACAGATTTCATGCGCTCGTCATGCTGTTACCGCGGGAATCGAAACGATTATTGGCTCGGGCGGTACTGCAAATACCTGAGGTGAAACGGGTTTGCAGAGACGGTTGGTTCGTGATCTCCCGCGGCGTCACCCCTGCATACATTCTCGAGGAGTTAACAGGCCAGCCCACCGATAAAGCCAATAGTACCGCAGGAATTGTCACCGAAGCCCGGCTGGCAAGTGTCATTGAAGAAGATCGATTAGGTCCCTGGGTTTTTAAAGACGGAAAACTCTCCGAAACACCGGCACCGGAAGCCCTCTCCCTATTCAGATCGAGCGATGTTTCGATTAAGGGTGCCAACGCAGTGGATCCCGATGGGAATATTGGCGTCCTTGCCGCGGACGGAGCCGGCGGAACGGTCGGAGGGATATGGGGGACTCTCACGGCACGCGGTTCACACTGGATTGCACCCGTCAGCCTGGAACGACTGATCCCTTCCGTTATCGATGCGGCACGCGTTTGTGGTAACCATTTGTGGGATCTCACTATGGGCCAATCCGCAGGATTGATGCCAATCGTAAATGCACAGGTAATTACAGAAGTACAGGCACTTGAAATCATGTCCGGTGTAACCGCAACACATATTGCATCTGGCGGCGTTGCAGGTTCCGAAGGAGCGGTGATCCTGTCACTCTCTGGTAGTGAGACGATTGTTAGAGAGGCGTTCGAATTACTTGAGGGAATCAAAGGCGAAGAGCAGTTTGAGGCTCCACGCCTAATTCCGTACATCCGAGAGCCAGTATCAGCGCCGGAGCACCAGCATAAATAGCCCAGGTAAATTGGAAATGGAATATGTCAGTGACTTGTGCTCTGAACTTGCTAGCAAGATCACTCATCTCCAGCCTGCTTGGTTCAACTGGAACCCTGAATGATGTTGGAGTTAGCCGCAGCATCAATAGCTTTGAAATGGATCAGTGGGTGATTTTGTAGCTGCAGAGCGTCACTTTGATAGCTGCGGAGTAGTAACCCAACCTGATAGTGAACAACAATAATCTACCGCCGATAGTCGCCGTGGGCTATTATTAGTGGGACACCGTTCGGGCGTTGAGATTTTGTATGACCCGTACCTATAAATGGTTATGAAGACGGGTTATATTTGTACTGAGTGGACGTTCTATTTGTCACCCATTGAAACTTGAATTCATGATTGATACATTAGGTTATTGACTGTAGAGTGTTCACTTTTTGATTTAACGGGAATAAGGGCTACCGTACTGTAAAAGGGTCAATTTATACAGGGAGTTAGGAAATGAATGATGGGGTTTCGTGCGTATACACGCCTACTCAATTGGATTACAGCAAACGTGGCCACTGTCACGATTGATGTCAGCAGCGAGATTTTTTTTGAGATCTTTAAATGTGCTTTTTTTTGTACTCATTTGAAACCGTTGTCGATTCGTTTGGTGATCTAAATCCAATTTCCGTTTAAGTCAAATCGCGATTTGCATAACCCTTACCACGGAGTAACAAGTCATTCTCCGCAAATCGCTCGATCCTGAAAGGGCCCACATCGATCAAGTCAGTTGATCCATCGATGACTAGATCACTGATGATCTTCCCAATACCGGGGCTTAGCTTAAATCCATGACCGCTAAAACCAGCACCCACAAACAGACCATCCAGTGCCTGAACCTTCCCAAAGGCCGGCTGGAAATCAGGTGAGCAGTCATAAACGCCAGTATAACCACGCATCATCAAAGCTGAGTCCTGACCCGGGAATCGACGAGAGAAGCGCTCCATCAAACTCACCTGTTCTTCCATTTGCGGTGGTTTAGCAACTTCAACCTCTTCATCTACTGAACCTCGCAAGGGATCGTTCTCTCCTAATAGCGCCAAATGCCCGGCCTCAGGTCTATAATATGCCCTAGCGACTCGATCAGAAACGACAGGATGAATATCGCCAAAATCTTTGGTTCTTTTAACGACTGTTATAGCGTGGCGAACGGGGGTTATCGGAAGTTCAATCCCATGGGGAGCAAGCAGAGCACTCGTGCGAAAACCAGCTTCTACGATCACTGTCCCGGCATGAATTCTCCCTTCTGAAGTTTTGACACCTGTGATTCTGGTACCAGCAGTTGTGAGTTCAAGTACCTCTGGTCCGATACAAACATCAACACCCAGTGAACGTGCTGCAAGTACAAAAGAATTTGCAACGGTCGAGCCGTCCGCGTGTCCTGAATTTGGCTCCCAGGCCCCAGCTGCAACATCTTCAACTGATAATCTTGGCTCAATTTGACTCACTTCATTCGCTGAAATGTAATGGGCATCTACGCCAAGCTTCTGCTGCATTTTTACCACGTCATGACCATGTTCAGTTTCATCTTCAGGAAACAGCACTAGAAAGCCAACCTTGCGGAATCCACTCTCACCGGGTCCCACCATACTCCTCCAATCTCCGAACATCTCGCGCCCGTACCTAGTAATTTTCACGAGCGATTCAAGTTGGTAGTGCATCCGAACAATTGCACTCGACCAACCGGATGCTCCAGACGCTATACCATCTTTTTCGATCAACACTATCTTACCTGCACGTCGTTTTGCCAGATGCCAAGCCGTCGAGGCACCGTGAACTCCAGCTCCCACCACAACAATATCTGCAATATCCGCCTTCAAATGACAACTCCAAGGTTTAAAACGGGAAAGTTTAATTTAACAGTATAGACATAGGAATCGCGCCAGTCTATTGATGGTAGTGAACAACAATAACCTACCGCCGATGATCGTCGTGGGCTATTAACTATTAGTGGGACACCGTTCGGGCGTTGAGATTAGAGGAGGGGTGGTTACATCATTCGGGTTACGATTTTTTCCGTTTGCTTTTTGGTTAGGCCCAGAGCCCGTCTGCCGAGAGGGCCTCCTTTCCGAAGCACTGGCTCACGATCGCCCAAAGTAGGCATCCCTTCGATTTTCATGAATAATCCCGTGTAAATCGTATCGCCCCACATCATTGCCTTCTCACAGGCCAGTTTCCAATCATTGTAGTCATGTTCTTCATCCTCGAGCTTCCTGACACGCTGTTTGAAAAACGGGTGGTCGTTATCTCGGTTGAACGTGGTACATGGGCTGAAAATGTCTATAAGTGCGAACCCGCGGTGCAAAATGGCGCCCTTGATCAGATCTGTGAGGTGTTTTATATCTCCACTGTAACCACGTGCCACATATGTGGCACCGTTCATTATCGCGGTTGTGATCGGATTGACGGGTGGTTCAAGACTTCCAAAAGGTGTGCTTTTAGTACGCATTCCTTCTCTGCTGGTTGGAGAGACCTGACCCGTCGTTAGTCCATAAATTTGGTTGTTCATCACTAGATATGTGAGATCGACATTACGTCGCGCTGTATGTGTGAAATGGTTTCCACCAATACCATAACCATCTCCATCTCCGCCGGTTACGACTACATTCAAATCGTGATTGGCAAGTTTAGCTCCGGTTGCGACGGCCAGAGCGCGCCCATGCAGTGTGTGCATACCGTAGGCGTTAAAATATCCAGGGAAGTTAGATGAGCAACCTATTCCACTGACAGTCAGGATTTGATGTGGCTGAATCTCAAGCTCTGCACTGGCTCTTTGTAAACTGTTCAAAACCCCAAAGTCTCCACAACCTGGACACCAGTCTGGATCAAGGGGTCCTTTGAAATCCTTAGCTATCAGTTTGGGTAAAGCGCTGGTGTCATTTACTTTGACGGTCTTCTTCGCCATTATTAACCTTCCTATACCTTCAGAATTTCGTTTGGTACGTAAACTTCACATTCACCCGCCATAAACGCCAACACCCCTTCAACAATATGACGAGGGGCAAATGGCTCTCCATCGTATTTACGTATATGACCGTTCACTTCTAGGCCGGTTTCACTCCGCATGTATCTGTAAAACTGACCCGAGTAGTTGTTTTCCACCACAATGGTCAGGTTCGCCGCGTTTATCATTTCAGTTACTACTTCTCCGTGGAAGGGGACGATCCATTTTATTGGGAGATGATTAACCAACACGCCGCGGTCTTCTAGCAATTCGATAGCCTCTTGGATCACACCGTAGGTAGAGCCCCACCCTATGAGTGTGATATCTGCATTTGTAGAGCCTTCGAGTTTTGGAGCTGGTACGTCTGCTAGGGCAGCTTCGAATTTCCTGCCGCGCTTCTCCACCATCATGCGACGTATAGAGGGATCCGTGAATTCGTCGCTGATCAACGTAGAGTCTTCGTCGTGTTCATCGGTTGCGACCACATGTACATAACCCTCGATGCCTGCGATGGCACGTGGGGAAATACCGCTTGTGGTATCCTCATAGCGTTTATAGCCATTCGCCTGTCCTGATTCGGTTATTAGTGCCCCGCGATTTATTTCGGGATTCAAGTCGATTTCATCCGGGTCGAAACTACTGTGTCCTTCGCCGATCAATAAATCCACGAGTACCATCCCAGGACATTGGTACTTGTCGACTAGGTTGAACAGTTCAGACATTGTTTGGAACGCGTCCAACGCGCCAGTTGGAGCAACAATAAAGCGTTGATAGTCTCCTTGGCTGG
>JASMAO010000120.1 GCA_030754315.1 SAR202 cluster bacterium | reverse complement strand
TTACCATTTCTTCTCATTAAGGCTTTGGCATCGTTTTATTGACTAGATGGTCACGCCTCGGTATGCGGCGCTTCCTTTGCGGCTAATCCCTTCAGATTAGGCCAACGGGTGCGCTTGCAATTAGAGAAACTTTAATGTGACTGCGGGTGTGCTACAGAGGGTGTCCTAGTGGAATGTGCTTGCTTCACTTGAGTGATTTTTCTACCTTCACTAACATAGCCCAAATAAGCTCACCACTCTCTTGATCTGACAGAGTATCACCAGATTCCATGATTAGGTCCCAAATTCCTCTTATTTCGTCGTCCTCGATATCGTTAATTTTACCAAATAAGTTCAGTGACGTTTGAAGGTCCGGGGTTGATCCCGACGCTCCTATCCGTAGAAATTCGTTAAAAATCTCCATTACTAGACTGGCTTGTTCTGTTCGATAACGCAGGTTTGGAAAATCAACCTCCACTACCTGTGTATACTCTGATATCTTAACCTTGGCAGCATCTAGTTCGTCGCTTTTACCATCGAGTTTGGATGTAAGGTCAGCGACTTTGCTTTGAGACTTGATTAGGTCGGCACCTGTATCCTCGAGATCACGCTGAAGTTCAAAAACTATGTTTTCGGACTTGGCAAGTTCGTCGCTTTTACCATCGAATTTGGATATAAGGTCAGAGACTTCGCTTTGGGACTTGATTAGGTCGGCACTTATATTCTCGAGATCGTGATGAAGTTCATAAATTCTGCTTTCGGACATGGCTAGGTCAGTTCCAAGTTGGGCTGTGTCTTTCCTAGCGTTATCCAAATCGGTAGACACTCGGTCCATTTCATTCTGCGATACGCCGGTGCAGGCGACAAACGTGGAAACCGCACCAGTAAGAATCAAAAAGTACCAAATTGACTTCGGCATCTTGGGACTCAGCATGGCAGTATCTTCCTCCATCTAGAATAAACTGGTCCCGTTAGTTAATCGGCCTCACTATGTTTCTGGACGCAGTATAGCCGAGGGGTCAAGGCTGTGTACGGTATCGCTGATAGGTCGCACTGGGGGTAATGAGGATGCTATTGGGGCTCATCGGGCTGTTATGAGGAAGGAGCAGGAGTTCAGCCCCAATAGCATCCGAGGGAATTCCTCACTGCTATCACGGCACCTGCTATTCTACATATCAGCAGGATGTTAAGCCTGATCATGCCAGCACGTTCAATTCGAAGTGTTGCTGTAACTACCCCTTGCCCGTATTGTATTCGCGTATTGTTGCTACGAGGATATGTCACCTATCGATGGGGCAATGTCTTAGCGCTTGTTACACTAATGATTGGCTACACGTGCCATTCGATAGGGTTTCAGGGAGCACATTTCAAATGAACTGCCCAGCATGCGGTAACGACAACCCTGATGTTCACCAGTTCTGTGTAGGGTGTGGCACTTCTCTAAGTACCCCTACCGATGTCGAAGCAGTCCAAGATCATTTAACCAGATATCATGGACTGGATGCGCTAAGAGGTATGGCTATGCTTCTTGGCATCGTTTTGCACGCAGCATTGCCATACATACCGAATGTGGAGGCATTTTGGCCTGCAGATGAAAATTCGTCACGTGTAATAGATATCATCTTTCAATTCATTCATGTTTGGCGGATGCCTTTGTTCTTCATTCTTGCAGGGTTTTTTGCCCATTTGGTTATCAACCGAAGATCTTGGATGGGTTGGTCGGGGAATAGGTTATTACGCATAGGATTACCAATAATAGTGTTTTGGCCAATAATGGGATTAACGCTACCTTGGATTTTTAAGTACGGGAAATCGGAGGAGCTCATTTTTTTCTACTCTGATGAAGGACAACCTCATCACTTGTGGTTTTTATGGCACTTGGTAATATTCGTCATATTTACAGCTATATTCAGACCTCTTTACTTGGGGGTGGGCGGAATTTTAAGGGGTTTAAACAGAATCGGGCTGGATTTTATAAGTAGCTTATTTCGCGAATCTAAGTCTGCTTTATCCAGTATCTTGTTTCGGTCCAGATTCCCCATAGTGTTCATCATTGTTTGTATTGTTATCAATGTCTGGTTCCTAGCTCCAACATGGGGAGAATTAATTTTAAATCCGTTAGCGACCGGACTATATTTTGGTTTTGGTTACAGCCTCTACAAAAGTCCTTCGTTATTCACATTTCTGAAAGCCCACTGGAGATACTATTTCATAGCTGGACTGATTGGTTTCACTCTATATATGCTACTAAGTGTTGCAGACCTTAAAAATCTCGCAGCTGATATATATAGTGACGACATGACCGATATAACCGAAGAAGATATTTATGGTCTTCTAGAGCTATCAAAGTATCTATTAAAAATTATTTGTGCTGTTTTGTTTTCATATGCTTTCATTGGTCTATCAGAAAACAAATTCAGTTCCTACAATGCTAAACTGCGATTTATCTCTGATGGGGCATATTGGATGTATTTGATACATCTGCCCATAGTTGCCCTTATCACATTCTTCATGTTCAATTTACACATACCGATTGAGATTAAATTCTTAATTGCGATAGTGATGACTTCCATAATTTGCTTGGTCACATATAAATATTTAGTTAGGTCTACTTTCATAGGTATTTTATTAAACGGTAAACGCTATCCTTTTAAGCTGAATGAGTTGTGACTAAGTTGGAATTAGAAGAAAAACTGCGATCTAAAGGCATTCATTGGTGACAGTGAATGAAAGGCGCGATAAGATCAAGAAAACAATAATGTTGAATAGGTAAAACCGCGTGGACGAATTTGTCATACAAACGGATGGGTTGACGAAGCGATACGGAAATGTCCTTGCTGTAGATAACCTCTCAATGGAGGTGCGCCGAGGCCGCGTCTATGGGCTGCTTGGCCCGAATGGCTCAGGTAAAACGACCACAATGGGCTTGCTGCTCGGGCTCCTTAAACCTAGCTCCGGCACCTTCAGCCTGTTCGGTTCCAGCGACGGACATGAGGAGTCACTGCGACGAGTCGGGGCCATTATCGAAAGTCCGTCATTCTATCCTTACCTTTCGGGACTCCAGAATCTGAAGTACTTCCAGATGATCTTTGGTGGTGGACCAGAAGAGGATCTGGAGAGTCTAATTGATCGTGTTGGTCTTGGTGGTCGGGGTGATGACCGCTTTCGCACCTACTCATTAGGCATGAAACAACGTCTTGGGATCGCCTACGCCCTTCTCGGTGATCCTGACCTCGTGTTTCTAGACGAACCCACCAACGGTCTGGATCCTGAGGGGATGATCGAGGTACGTGAATTGATCAGAAGTCTGGGAGATGGCAACCGGACAGTGCTCCTCTCCAGCCACCTGCTTCACGAGGTAGAGCAGGTTTGCGACAGTGTGACAATCATTTCAAATGGAAAGCTCATTGCGCAAGGCGAAGTTTCCCAGTTAGTTGCTACGGCTGGAAGCGAACGAGTACGCACAAAGACTACCGATGACGGGAAAGCACGCCAAATATTGTCGGCCCTGGACTGGGTTGAGGATGTGGCCACAGACGAAGATTCGCTCTTGGTAACGACTCCCATTGAGCGGTCGTCTGAGATCACCGAGGCGCTCGCTCATTCCGAGGTATACGTTGCTGAAATGATGCCTGTCCGAACATCGCTCGAAGAGTACTTCTTGGAAGTAACTGCAAATGCGGAGGATGGTCACCAGTGATTGCCCATTTTCTGCTCCTGATTCAGGGCGAGTGGTTCAAGCTGAGGCGCCGTTGGCTTCCGTGGGTTCTCCTCGCCGTTGCCATTCTTGTCTCACAGACATTTCTCTGGGGATTCTACGTTGTCTATCACGTGACGGATGGCAAGGGCACGAACGCGTTCATCCCGGATTACCAATACCAAGGCGAGACTGCGTCCATCGATTTAACGTGCGCTGACTTGCTGGACGGGCGCATCGAAGAAAGGGTTCAATCTCTTTCCGAAGAAGAACGTCTGATAGTAAAGAAGGAAGTAGCCGGCTGGAGCCAGGAATGTTCCGAATACGTCTCGGAAGACGAAGGACTTTTTTTGTTCGTCATGCCCTCAAGCATCCTGGGTAGTCTCGTCCTGATGTTTATGACCGGGCTGCAATTTCTTCTGATCATGATCCTCTCTGCGTCCATGCTGGGATCGGAGTATGGGTGGGGAACTCTTAGAATGGCCCTCTCGAGAGGGATGGGGCGATGGCAGATTCTCTCGGCCAAACTTGTGTTGTGCGTTCTGGTGGGTGCCGGATGGTTTGTCGTTATCGCGCTGGTTAACAGCGTGTCCAGCGTCATTGCAGGCATAATTCCACCTGACGAGGGAGTATCGATCATAGTACTGGCCGATGGAGATACGTGGAGATCGGTTCTGTCTGAGGGTGCGAAATTTTTTGGCAAAGCCGTTTACGCGACTGTCCCTTACATAGCTCTGTCAGCATGCGTCGTGGTGTTAACGCAGTCAACAGCCCAAGGGATTTCGCTATCGATCGTGGCATATATAGCGGAAGCGATGGTCGTGCCTCCTCTCCTGGCTATTTCAGAAAGGCTCGAGGGCATCAGAGAGGGCCTTCTCAGTTCGAACGTCAGTGAGTGGATGTCTTTTGGTCAGACGGAAGCCCAGGTTGCCTTGCAGGGTGCAGAGCAACCAGATACAACCCAAGCGTTTTTCGTGATACTTGCCTATTCCGTAGTAATGGTCGGGGTGTCGCTTTGGCTTTTTCAGCGGAGGGACGTTTCGGGTGCAAGAGGGGAGTGAGCCGGCAGGGTGGATAGCGAAGGTGCTGGCTTGTTTTGCAAACTTCTAGTAGAGTAGAGTAGAGTGGAGTAGAATGGCGCCTTCAGGAACTTTCAAGGTGCCTATTCCGTAAGAACCAAGCTGTTTGCGTTGATCGTCGTAAGGAATAGAAATTTAGGAGGGGGTCCCCGATATGATTTATCGAGTGATGAAGTTGCATCTGTTGGTAGCCATGGCGGTGTTGCTTATAGCCGCTTTTGGGTGCACCAGAGAGGTTGAGGTAGAAAAGATTGTAGAGAAAGAGGTCCAGGTTGAGGTCGAGAAGGTTGTTACAAAAGAGGTTCCAGTTGAGAAAGAGGTAACGAAGTTCGTTACGGTACAAAAAGAAGTACCAGTTAACGTTGAGAAAGAGGTAACGAAGTTCGTTACGGTACAAAAAGAAGTACCGGCTCCGGCCCCTGCAGCACCTGAGGCACCGGCATTCAACGGTTCCTTTGACTGGAACTCCTATGGGCTTCCGAAGCCGACTTCGTTTAGTGAATCTCCTCTACTAGCGGCACAGGTTGCTGCAGGCACCCTTCCCCCAGTTGAGCAAAGGCTTCCGTGGGCGTCTGACGTGCTAGTGCTTCCAGTTATAGATCAGGTTGGGGAGTACGGTGGAACCTGGCGGCGAGCATTCACGGGGCCGAACGACGGCCAGAACGCAGACCGAATCATGAGTGACCACATCCTGCATTTCGACCTGAACGGCACGGATGTAATACAGAACGTTGCTAAAGGATGGGAAATTAGCGACGACGGACTGGTGTACACGTTATACCTGCGCAAGGGCCTGAAATGGTCTGACGGCGTCGAGGCCACTGCGGATGAGTGGGTCTGGTACAACGAGAACGTCATCCGTAACGATGAAATCAATCCTGGGCGTGAAGGCGAGATCGGTTGGTCTGGCTTCGCTCCCACAGTGAAAAAGGTAGACAAGTACACGGTCCAGCTCACCCTTCCAGTGAGAGGGGACGCTTTCTTAGATGAGCTCG
>JASMAO010000119.1 GCA_030754315.1 SAR202 cluster bacterium | reverse complement strand
TTTTTTGTGGACGATCTACCTGGAAAGCGATAGAAATAGATGGTGTGTAATCACCAATCTTAACCGGAGGTCGAACCATGTTTAATTTCGAGCATAGTATCTGGATCAACAGAACCCAGCAGGAGGTGTTCGATTACCTCTCGGAGCCTACTAACGACCAAGAATGGCGGGGAAGTTCTCTGTCCGCAGAATGGATTTCCGATCCTCCGCATGGTGTGGGATCAACCTACACATCGGTAGGCAAGTTGATGGGGCGTAACATAGAATCCACTCAGGAGCTTACAGCTTGGGATCCACCCAACCAGTTCGGTTTCAAAGGTGCTAGTGGGCCGATGTCCTTTGAATTAACCTTTACATTCGAAGCGCAGGATAATGGAACTAAAGCGACTATATCGGTCGAAGCCCAAACCGGAGGCTTGTTCAAGATGGCAGAAGGATTGGCTGGCAAGCAGATGGAAAAACAGGTTTCCACTGATATTGCTGGTCTGAAGCGTGTCATGGAGGGAGGAACCAAGTAACCCCAACCAAGCACGATTGCTGCTATCCGATAGCTTCAACAAGCTGATCTGCAGCAGTATAGGTAGCAGAGGCCACACCACCGCCCTCCCCGACTAACACCTGACCCGCTTCAAATAGGAGCGGGTCTTTCGTTTTTTGCAGCCCATGCTTGCTGACCCGCTGGGAGCGGGTGTATAGTGTAGACAATAATCCGGAATCCCAAACCCTGAAGGGGCACAAAAGCAGCGTGCATGATGAAGGAGAACAAACAATGGAAAAGGTGAACATCGCCCAGAAGCTTAGCCTCGTTCACGAGTATTGGAGTCCAAGAATTGCAGGTGAGCTTAACGACACATATGTCAAACTCGCTAAACTCAAAGGGGAGTATGCCTGGCATCAGCACGAGGCAGAGGACCAACTGTTTCTCGTCGTAAGAGGAAACCTAGTAATCAAACTCAGAGATCGTGACATCTTGCTAGAAGAAGGGGAGTTCATGATCATTCCCAAAGGCGTGGAACATTTGCCCGTTGCCAAAGAAGAGGTTCAACTGTTGTTGCTTGACCCGAAATCTTTAGTGAACACCGGCAATGTGCGGAACGAAAGAACAGTCGAAGACCAGTGGATCTGAAACATGAAACGCGTTGGCACATTCTTCCTGCTAGCCACAATCATGTTGTCCTCCTGACCCCACTCCCCCGACTGACATCTGACCCACTTCCATAGTGAGGCGGGTTTATTTTCTGCACGCGATGATGGCTGACCCGCTGGGAGTGGGTGTATAGTTGAGGTAGGACATGTCCAAATACACACGCGCAGAGATACTGCAACAGGTTGCCGACCGGGCCAACCTGCGCGGCGCCGACTTGAGCAGGGCCAACCTGTTCTCGGCATACCACGACGCCCAGACAAAGTGGTCTAAAGGCTTCGACCCGGAAGCGGCGATGGCGATGTCGGTGGAGGACTGACCCTCGGGGGGCGGGTGTATAGTTGAGTCCCAGTTGCGTCTCACTATTGAACCGAGAGAATGGACCATGAAGGACCTCGCTTTTTCCGTAATGCCGTTTCTTTTGGATCCGGCCTGCAGTGGCAGTTTGGACACGGCGATACCAGCCACTTCGGCTGTTCGGGTCACCAGCGCGGCACCAACTGCCGCGACATGCACGCGATGCTTGCTGACCCGGCGTGCATATTTGAATGGCATAGCTGACAAATCAGGGCAAACTATCTTTGTCCGCGAGCCCACTGCATAGTATACAGATTGTAGTAGGCGCCTCTTTTCTCCAACAACTGATGATGAGTACCGCGCTCTACTACATTGCCACGATCTAGCACCACTATCAGGTCTGAATTGACTATAGTGTTCAACCGGTGTGCGATCACGAGAGAGGTACGTCCAGGCAACAAAACTTTAAGCGCAGCTTGAATTTTCATTTCGTTGGCAGTGTCTATGCTGCTTGTTGCTTCGTCCAAGATCAGTATTGCTGGATCAGCCAGCAATGCCCGAGCAAAGGACACAAGTTGCTTCTGACCTATACTCAGACTAACTCCGTTTTCGCCTACATGAGTGTCATATCCTTGCGGCAGCCCAACAACGAAGTCATGCAGACCCACAGCTTTTGCAATTGCCTGAACGTCTTCACGAGATGCATCGAGACATCCGTAGCGAACGTTGCTGTCGATGGTCCCTCCGAAGATAAAGGTGTCCTGAAGCACAATTCCAAGTTGCGACCGCAAACTATCTAGAGTCACTTCACGAATGTCGTGTCCATCAACACTGATACTACCACCAGTAACTTCAAAGAAGCGGGCTAACAGACGTATGATTGTACTCTTACCTGCTCCAGTCTCCCCCACCAAGGCGATAGTTTGCCCTGGGTTGGCACGAAAAGTAACGCCGCGCAGCACCTGTTCTCCTTCCTTATAGGAGAACCGCACATCATTAAATTCAACCTTACCGACAGCAGGCGGCAATTGCATCGCCTCAGGCGCATCAACAAGATCGGGTGGCGTATCGATAAGTCCAAAGATTCGCTCGCTGGCCGCCATGGTAGCCTGAAACACGTTGTAACGCATTGCCATTTCCCGAATCGGCTCGAAGAGACGATCTACGTACAACAAAAAGGCCACCAACATGCCGGCCGTAAGAACATCTCCAATTACCAACCATCCGCCAACTCCCACTACTAGGGCGGTCGCTATCGAACCCATTAGGTCGACACCTGGAAAGAATATAGCGGCCAAGCGTGCCGTCTCAACATTGGCATCGAAATAAGAAAGATTCAGATCGTCGAAGTTCTGCCCGTTCTCCTCATCCCGTGTAAAACTCTTTATTATCCGAATGCCAGTTATTGATTCGTTGAGGTAACCGTTAATCAGTGACAAGCGAATCCTAGCCGCACGATAGGCATTACGAACATGCTTACGCCAATAATTTGTTAGCAGCGTCATCAACGGCATCATGGTCAAAGTCACAAGCGCCAATTTCCAGTTCATGACCAACATGGCCACGATAATGCCTAGCACAACAAACACTGATCGGGCCATCCCGGTAAACCACCACGTCACAAAATCCTGTAGCACTCCAACGTCGCTGATAAGCCTACTCATCAGACGCCCAACACTATAATTATTATGAAAATTTAATGATAGTGTGTGCATATGGCGAAAGAGACTGCTACGCGTGTCAGCCACGACCTTGGTGCCGATATATGCCATGATCAAGATACGCCCACGGTTAAAGACCATCTCACCTGCTGCCGCACCCAAGAATAGAAGCGTCCAATAACGTAAGGAATGAATATCAGCCACGCGTATGCCAGTGTCGATAGCCTGACCCACAATCCATGGGCGGGCAATGGTTAGCAGCGCCGTACCGGTCATGAGACTTACAGCTGCAACCAGTTTGACATGATATGACTTTACGTAGGAAATTAGCCGCAATAACAAAGCGGCATCATTGGTAGCGTCATGAACTTCGTCTTCATCTTCTAGTAGGAGGCTAGCCAGCTTCGCCTCTCGCTTCTGTCGTTCAGCAACCTCAGCCGTCATGACCCTGCTGAAAAGCCAGTTACGGCCCACAAGGATATCCACAGATCGCGACCTCGTCCTACGAGAATAAGACTTGGGAGAATGTGTCATATGGTCCCTGTCCCATCACACTTTCGTACAATTATCAACTAGTCATCACTAGACAACTAAATGAATTCCTCTTGACTACGCAATTGCAAGTCATAGAGCTCCCGATAAGCACCATCAGCATCAACCAATTCTGCATGAGTACCGCGCTCAATGATGCCCCCATTGTCTAAGACGAAAATTTGATCTGCTCCCTTGAGGGTTAGCAACCGATGGGCAATTACAAAGGTGGTACGCTCTTCCATTAGCCTAGCCAAAGCCTGTAGTATTTGGTATTCTGTCTCGGTATCTACATTACTAGTTGAATCATCTAAGAGCAGTATGCGCGGATTCCGCAGCAACGCGCGAGCAATAGCCACTCGTTGTTTCTGGCCTCCACTCAATGAGACGCCACGTTCACCTACAAGAGTGTCATACCCATCAACAAAGCCACTGATAAAGTCATGGGCGTTAGCTGCTTCCGCTGCGGCTACAATCTCTTCATCCCCAGCACCATGAACACCGTAGGATATATTCTCGCGAATCGTTGTACTAAAAAGAAATATGTCTTGCATCACTGCGCCTACATGGTGTCGTAAATCTCGCAATCGCATATCGCGCAAATCGACAGCATCGATCATGATGATGCCCTCAGTCGGATCATAGAATCGTAGTAATAGATTAATAATCGTGGACTTACCAGATCCAGTAGGTCCTATCAGTGCTACTGTCTGACCTGCCTTAACATGAAAGTGCAGATTGTCAACAATCCTGTCGCCACCGTGATACCCAAAACCAACGCCGTCAAACAC
Organism: SAR202 cluster bacterium; assembly: GCA_030754315.1. Classification (GTDB taxonomy): domain Bacteria; phylum Chloroflexota; class Dehalococcoidia; order Lucifugimonadales; family JASMAO01; genus JASMAO01. The sequence goes on along the minus strand of JASMAO010000119.1, from coordinate 1,005 downwards.
GACATCCCCGCGAATTGAATCCAAGGTTACAGCATCAGAACGCTCCATCATCTCTTTCGGAGTATCGATAACATCGAATACCCGCGATGCACTAGCTCCAGCAGTGGCAGCCAAATTGACTAAGAATCCTAGGCGCTGCGATGGACCGTTCAACATAAGCACATACCAAATCATGGCGAAGAGGCTCCCCACAGAGATAGTGCCGGCAATTGCTTTCGGTCCTCCAAACCATAGTAACAGAAAGACACTTGCAGCCAGCGAAAAAGAGAAGACCGGCCAATTGTTTCCCCATTCCAAGATACCCTTATATCGCCGCTGGAACCAAGCCTCGTTCTCACGGTCAAATGTCTCAAATTCGTGTCTTTCGCGTGCAAAAGACTTGACGACTGTAATGCCAGTCAAGCTCTCCTGCATTCTGGTAGCGAGAAAACCCATTTGCTCCTGTACTGCTTTGAACATAGGTCTAACTCGCCGAGCAAAACGGATGCTCATGATGAAGAGGAACACTATAGGTCCAATTGCCAAAAGTGCCAGCGATGCATCTTCCCAAAACATAGCCGCCCCCACACCGATCGAGAGCATAACTACGGATGTCAAATCCATAAGACCCATGCCGATGAAACGCTCAGTCTCTGCAGTGTCGCTAGTAGCCCTACTCATGAGATCACCAGTGTGCGCTCCATCGTAAAAAGAAACGGTTGCCAACTGTATGGCATTGAAGAAATCATTGCGTAGATCATAGGCCACCCTGTGGGTCAGCCACTCCCCACAGTAACGCTGTCCAAACGCCACAATACCACGCACAACAGCCATACCCAATATCAAGCCAGCGGGTTTGACAAGGGCTGATGCGTGTCCAGCGGCTAGTCCGCTGTCGATTGCACTCTTCACTATCTGGGGAACTATAAGAGTGATTAGAGATGCGACAAACATGGAAGCATAGCCGAACAACAACTGTGGTTTGTATCTAACCAGATAGCCTACCAACCGTACATAAACATTCTT
>JASMAO010000118.1 GCA_030754315.1 SAR202 cluster bacterium | reverse complement strand
GATTTCAGCTTCGCTCATCACGGGTGCAGCAGTCGCTTTTTCCGGAATTATAGCGTTTGTCGGACTTGTTGTTCCTCACGTTATGCGCCTTATCGTGGGGGCTGACCATCGTGTTCTTTTGCCTTTAAGTGCTCTTGCTGGGGGCTTATTTTTGCTAGTTGCTGACACTGCAGCAAGAATTATTTTATCCCCCGCTGAGTTGCGCGTCGGTATCGTCACCGCAATGTTTGGCGCACCATTTTTTGTTTATTTGCTTGTGAAGAATCGTTCACGCGTATCTATGCTTTAGTTCGTGTTTAAGAATGGATCAAAATTGTTAGTAGGAATCAAATCGTCTAATGTGCTCAGATGTTTCATAGGGCTCGTATTACTTATATTTGTCGCTTGCGACGGATCTAACGAGAATTCTGAAAAAATATCTTCAACCCTTTCTACGGTGACTCCCATACCCGAAGGGGAGGTGACTCATTCTCAACCGACACCGGCATCTGAATCATCTTTACCAGCAACAGCTCTGTCAACTAGCACGGCGACTGTGGTTGCCTCCACCGTAGTGTCAGCCTCGAAGCCTCCCATCACACGTAGAGCACATCCTAATGGAACAGAGGTAGGTTTCGAGGCTAAACGCTTCAAGGATGTTCCTGGGATAGTAGATGCAACTAATTTCGGATGGCCGAGGGATATCGAAACCTCAGAAGGGCTCGTGACATTGCAAAAGCCACCCACTAAGGTGCATTCATTGTCACTGGGGCATACTGAGATTTTAGCTGCCTTGATGGACTTTTCCAAAGTGAGTGCTGTGTACAGCTTTTTCTCAGATCCCGAGCAGTCGAATATTGCTGACCTTTCTAAGTCACATAACTTGATCGGGTTTGACCCTGAAGAAGTAGTTGCACTTGAGCCTGAAATTGTGATCGCTTCTAGGTTCACTGATGCAGATAACGTTGCATTACTCAAGGACGCTGGTATTCCTGTAGCACGTGCGTCACTTGAAAATTCAGCGCTCGGCAACGTCCCGAATATCTTGTTAATCGGATATATGGTCGGAGCTGAAAAGGAGGCACTGTTGCTGGCTGATGAGATCGAACGTCGCATGCAGTTTGTTGATGACATTTTGAACGGTAATGATCATCCTAGGGTCCTTTCTATTTCAAAATTTACATCGATATTTGTAGCAGGGTCTGGCTCTACAGAGGGTGGGATTATTGAGCAGGCCGGAGGAGTGAATGCCGCTGCAGATTCAGGTATTGAGGGTCACCAGCAGATCACGATCGAAGGAATCACCGCTATCAATCCCGATGTTATCGTCGTACCGCAGCCAATAGAGGGGGCAAATGCATTTATAAGTGAATTGAAATTGAATGCTGCTCTGTTTGAGGTGCCCGCATTAAAGAACGACCGAATTTATTACGTTTTACCGAAATATCACACGACATTGTCTCATTGGAATGTCAGGGGAGTTGAGCAGATGGCTGCACTGTTGTTTCCCTCTGATTTTCAGGATGTGGATATGAATGATTTTTCTCATTACACTCGCTAAATACTTGAATGAGACTTAGATGAAATCAATATCTTTAGAAAGCTCTTTATTACCACCAATGGGTTCCAATAATTTTGGTCTATTGCGAGTTAAAGATTTGGCGGTGTCAATTGCCAGCACAAAGATAATAGAATCGATTTCTTTTTCGTTGAAACGGGGTGAAATTCTTGGTGTCGTGGGCGCTAACGGCAGTGGGAAGACCACGCTCATTCGTTCAATCGCAGGGTTGCTTGAACCTGACTCAGGGACCGTCAGTGTTGATGGAGTTGATGCATCTGCCTTGGGGCATAGTGATCGTGCTCAAATTATCTCTTATATGCCTCAGCAAGTTGAGAGCCACCCATTTACAGCTTTTGAAGCGGTGCTAATGGGTCGTTATCCGCATCTCGGGCGGCTCGAGCTCGAGGGAGTGGCAGACCGCGAGATAGCCTTTTGTGCGATGAGACGTACTGGCACAGAGAGTTTTGCAGATCGAAGGCTTGACACGCTCTCGGGTGGTGAGCGCCAGAGGGTTGTAATGGCCAGAGTACTGGCTCAGCAGCCTCAAATTTTACTTATGGATGAACCCACAGCTTCACTTGATCTGGAACACCAGATTCTGACAATGGATCTGATCAAAGAGGAAGTTGCAAAGAGAGATTCGGGAGCGATCGTTATCCTTCATGATCTTTCATTAGCTGCCAGATCCTGTGACCGGCTGTTGTTGATGCAAAATGGCGAACTTGCAGCGAACGGCACGCCGTGGGAAGTTCTGACACCAGAAAATCTTCGTATAGCTTTCAACATTGAAGGACTTGTAGAACCGGATCCAGTTACTGGTATGCCGCATGTACTGGTTTTGGGAAGTCAGAACTCTGGATCAAAAAAATCAGTTGGCTTTGGTAGAACAGTGCATTTAGTTTGTGGTGCCGGAAGCGGCCGACAATTGATGCACCAGTTGAAAGTTGCAGGCTATACGGTTACTGCAGGTGTTTTGGGTACTGGAGATTCCGATCGTGAGGCGGCTGAACGCTTGGGGGTGAAATATGTGAGTGCGTCATCGTTTTCTCCTATAACCGAAAGCCAGCATTCGGAGCATATCGGACTGATTAATAGAGCAGATCATGTTGTCCTATGTCCTATGGCTGTGGGCATGAATAATTTGCTTAATATCCATGCGGCTGCTGAAGGGTCGAGCCTGCTTGTTATTGAATCAGCGGATGGAGAAGTCAGTGACTATACGGGGGGTAAAGCTCTTGAATTGCGACGATCAATGATAGAGCGTAATGGATCGATATCGGAGTCATCTTTGTTGTTCGAGTTGGCCCGTCATACTGTGGAATAGCCTTGCGGTTATAGGTCAAGCAAGGTGCGATGTGTAATTAAGAGCTGTTAATAAATTAACACCTTCACGTATTTCCACAGTTGTCACTGAGCAATTATCTATTTGGAAAATGTCCATTGCATAGTCCGGTAATTCTAATAATGCGACTAGAAGACCTTTCATTGATCCTCCATGACCGACTATCACAATGTCTCCTCGCTGTTCTTCGACAAACGATTCTTTGATCCATCTACGACCACGAACGGGCAAGTTTGATTTTTGCTCTCCACCCGGAGCCTCTCTCCATAGTGGATTACGCTGGTCTTGTATTGGATACTCCTTGTCTATGTCAGATTGGAGCATTCCTTCCCATTCACCGTAATCGATCTCTATTAGTAGATCCGAAGTTGATACCGGCAGGCTGAACAGTTCAGCTGTATCCGAACAACGTTTCAGTGGAGATGTCCAGACATGTTCAACCTGGTATTTTGATTTGACGTAGTTGGCAACAAGCTTTGCCTGGATTTCACCTTTGGCATTAAGCGGTTGGTCATTTCTACCTTGTTTGCGGTTTTCTACGTTCCACTTAGTTTCTCCGTGTCGTATCATTATTAGTCGAGTCATTTCGCCTCCATGTTTTCTTGAAATAGGTAGTTTATGGTTAGTGGGCGAGACAATTATGTCGTTTCGGCGGTGACTTGTATTTACCTGTACGTTGCGCTTAACAGATATTGTGCTATATATAACCCATATTATGTAATATGATGACAATATAACACTTTATACTTTTATTTTTATTTGTACATATTTATAGTGGTGGGCATTAATGAGATCCGATCCGATTATTCACGCGCATGAAGTTGTTAAAACCTATCGGTCACGGGACGTAGTAGTCGAAGCTCTAAATAACGTTTCTTTTGCGGTGCAGTCTGGAGAGATGGTTGCGGTAATGGGTCCAAGTGGTTGTGGCAAAACCACATTGTTGAACTGTTTGTCAGGGCTGGATTCGATAGATTCCGGTGATGTGAGCATCGCAGGTAGGTTATTGCGCACTATGTCCGACGATGCTTTGAGTGAGTACCGTGCAAAGTCAATGGGCTTTGTGTTCCAGGCATACAATCTTTTGCCTGTTCTTACCGTTCAGGAAAATGTTGAATTGCCTCTGATACTCGCTGGTAACTCTCAAAAAAAATCGCGCGACAGAGCAACTGAAAAGCTGGATTTGGTTGGTTTGGGTGATCGAGTTGACCATATACCGGCTGAACTTTCGGGTGGACAACAGCAGAGAGTCGCTATAGCTCGTGCGCTCGCTAACGATCCTTCGATCGTTTGGGCGGACGAGCCCACAGGCAATCTCGATTCAACGAACGCTGGTGAAATTATGGAATTACTCAAGCGCTTGAACAAAGAGCAGGAACAGACTTTTGTCCTTGTAACCCATTCTGATGAGGTTGGAGGAATGGCTGATCGTATTGTACGCATGAGCGACGGCGTGATAGTTGACGATGGCAACGGCAATATTGCCGAAAGCTCGTAGATGGAAGAAAAGGGTTGAGGAAAAGTTAGTTGGAAAAACTGTTTGGTGTTGAGATGAACGTTTTGGCCATCTGGCTGTCCAGCCTGATGGTATTGATATTCCTGGTGTCGGTGTTATTGGCGTCACGAAATCGAATTCTGGTTAAGCTGGCACTTAGAAACATTCCACGGCGTAAAGCTCAGACAGCGCTAATCATAGTAGGGCTAATGCTGAGTACTACGATAATAATGGCCGCTCTTGCTATAGGAGATTCGATCAATGGCGGCATACGTCTCGGTGCCCTCTACTCATTAGGGGGTACGGATATACGCGTAAGCTCGTCAGTATCTTCAAGATTTGGTGATAACTATCTGGACGATTCCGTGGTTGAACGTGTCAGAAGTGAGCTCGATCGAGATCAGCGTATTGACGGAATAATGCCCTTGGTACGTGAGCAGATGCCGGTGGTTAATGAACAGAGCAAAAAGACCCTTTCCAGCGCTGTTGCAGTTGGCCCTAAACTGGACTCAATTACTGGTTTTGATGGCCTGATAGGGACTGAAGAGGAAGGGCGTACAAAGGTCGATCTGGCAGGGATGCAGGATGGTGAGACGATTATAAACCGGCCGATGGCAGACGACTTGGACTTAGAGATTGGTGATCTCCTGACGCTGATCTCTCCTGTTGGTCGAAGTGATCATAAAGTGCTGGATATTGTTGACCCTGTCGGAATTCTTGGGGGCACAGAATCTACTCGAGCCTCAGCCATGTTCCCCGACAAATCCCTGCAGCGTTTATTTGAGCGCGACGGTTACAACATGATCGAAGTTTCCGTTACGGGCAAGGAAATAGTGGAATTCGTTACACACGATGAGAAAACCTCGGAGGATGTGACCAGAAAACTGAAACTGGCTTTTACTAATAGTGACGCTAGCGAGACTTTATTTGAGATTTTAAAGACTCCGTCCATTAAGGATGCTTTGGAAAAGAAGCTAGCGGAGCAGGAGTCTACCGCACGTGGGAGCGAGACTGATGACCCACTTTTTGATCTTGTAAAAGGACTCAACCAAGGTTCACCTACAGATGAATTCAAGATCGCTGCAACTGATGGCGGTACTCAGGCCATTCTTTTTGAAGCAGCTGAGGCAACGGGGGATCCAGATTTAGCAAAATCTGTGTTTGAGTCTCTTGGGGCATTGGTCGAAATAAAAGTGGATCCAATTAAGAATCGCAGTCTTCAATTTGCCGAAATGATTAGTTCGGGAATAGTGGTGTTTTTCACTATATTTGGTTCGTTTTCGATTATAGTGGGCCTGTTACTGATCTTTCTAGTTTTCGTGATGCTAGCTGCGTCTCGCACGACTGAAATGGGTATAGCCCGTGCCATTGGAACAAAGCGGAGGCACCTCGTACAGATGTTCACATATGAGGGTCTGGTCTATTCTTTGGGAGCATCGATTGTTGGGACTGGGTTGGGTATCCTGGCCAGCATGTTACTTATTCAGATGATGATTAGAGCATTTGCTGAAAGTGACGATGTAACATTCTTTTATTCCGTGACATTGCGCTCAATTATTGTTGCGTTTGCAGCAGGTTTTGTCCTTACAGCTCTCACAGTTACGATCTCTGCTTACAGGGTGAGTAAATTGAACATTGTAGTAGCGATACGTGGTCTCAGCGAGGAACTTGTAAGTGATGAAGTTCCCAGTACTCTCCAAAGGGCCAAGACCGTTTTGAGATGGATTTTCGGGCCACTTACTTTTGCGTTAGATACCTGGCGAATGTGGCGTCGTGGTCAGGGTGTGGCATTGAGAGTGGTCACATTTTTTGTGTTGCTCTTGATTGTCCCATGGATATCCGTTTTGATAATCAAGGTGTTTAAATTTTTCCAGCCCTGGCTGGCGTCTGGCTGGCCC
>JASMAO010000117.1 GCA_030754315.1 SAR202 cluster bacterium | reverse complement strand
TACATCGACGGACTGATGCGAAGTGGATTTGTGATCAGTAACCCGAACATCCCCTCAACGGGTGGCGGCGGGGGCTGTGGTGGCGGTGGAGGATGTGGCTGTGGTGGCGGTGGCGGCGGATGTGGTGGCGGTGGCGGCGGATGTGGTTGCGGGGGTCACTGAAACCAAACGTCGAATTCAAACAATGCTAGAGTAGGCGGGGTGACCTCCAGTCACCCCGCCTACGTTTTTATGGGCATAAATCCAAACGTGCGGGAAACCCAGGTAACTCATTCACCATGCTTTTTTCAGTACTCGGTCAGATCCACATAGATCCAATTGGCACTGTTATCACCATAATGGTGTTCTCAGCGTCATTGATCATTGCCATCACGATCCACGAATTCAGCCATGCTCTTGGCGCAGCTCTCCTCGGTGACAAAACCGCGAAGAGACTCGGGCGACTTACTCTTCACCCTCTAGCGCATTTGGATCCCATAGGAACAGCCATGATTATGTTAGCCGGGTTTGGCTGGGGCAAACCAACACCGGTAAATCAAGAAAATCTAAAACCCGGACCGAGACCTGGAATGGCAATCGTAGCTCTAGCAGGACCTATCTCCAACGTGACAGCATCGATCATTGTCTCATTACCAATAAACGTTGGGCTGATAGACAATCGCTACGTTGGTTTGTACTTGTTCAATGGAAATTTTTCCAACCTCGTAGCATACTTCGCTGGCTCCATAGTTTTTTGGAATCTGCTCCTAGCCACATTTAACTTAATCCCGATAGCCCCACTCGATGGGTTTAAGATCGTTCTAGGAATCTTACCTAGGAATCTGGCTAATCAATTCACGAAACTTGAACGTTATGGACCTTTTCTACTCTTGGCTATCATCATGATGGGATATATAGCTCCCAGTCTAGACATGTTGCCAAAAATGATTTCTCCAATTCTGAATGCCATGCTTGTGTTGATCTTAGGTGGACAACGTTAGCGTGTTTTTGTTCCAATAGCGAAAGTCGGCTAGGCTAATAGGGTGTTGTAATTATGGGAGGTTGAGTTGGACAAAATAGCAATATTGGGTCTGGGCCCTATCGGAACTTCGTTGGGAATGGCTTTGAAAAAAGCTAATATACAAAACACCGAAATTGTCGGCTTTGACCGTAATAGGAGAGCTGTATCTGAGGCATCAAAAATAGACGCGATAGATCACGGCACCCGCGTATATTCCCAAGCTGTTGACGGAGCTCAATTGATTGTGCTGGATTTGCCTGGAAACGAAATAGTCGACACCATCAAATCCATTGGGCCGATGCTAAAAACAGGATCCGTAATTACCGATACCAGGGCAACTACCTCCAATACACTGGTAACTGCAATGGACCATCTGCCAACCCGAACCAGTTTTGTTGGGGGACATCCACTGCTCAAAACATCCCCTAATGATCTCTCTCAAGCCTCGGATTCTCTGTTCGAGGACGTAGATTACTGTGTTATACCTTCCAAATCAGCCGGTAATCAAGCAGTGAGCATAGTAGTCGGGATGGTGGAATCCGTCGGGGCCAAACCCTTCTTCCTGGATCCAGCTGAACATGACGGATACGTCGCTGCGATCATGACCCTACCAGCCCTGATGTCATATGCCCTGACCAATATTACGACGAGTAGTGTATCGTGGCGTGATATGTCTCGATTTTCGTCCTGGGAGTACGATTCGGCAACCAGACTGGCAGCTAAAGATCCTCAAGCGCTAGTTGCGGACAGCATTTCAAACAAAGACGCATTGATCCATTGGATCGACAAGATCATCGGCGAACTTCACTCCTACCGCAGCGACATAGACAGCGATGTAGAACATCTGGAGACTGACTTCATTCGAGCCTGGGAAAACCGAGCGAAATGGGTGGCCGGCTCAACGTCGGAGGACGACAAACCAGACCTGCCATCTGCACGTGACACGATGGCGAGTTGGGTCTTCTCCAACAGACTGTGGGACAGGCAAAAACAGATAACCAATGCCAATAGACGGAAACCTTGGCAATACCCAAACAAGGACTAAACGGCCTCAATGGAATCAGTGTCGGACCGACAAATGATTGAGTCTCCATTAAGAGTAGAGGGTGTAGTTACTCCTCCTGGAGACAAATCCGTCTCTCAACGAGCCTTGCTATTGAATTCTATAGCCAACGGGAAATCACACATTTCTAACCTTTGCGAAGGTGACGATCGGACTTCAATCCTGAGATGCCTAATCGGTTTGGGCGCAGATATAAGTGAAATTTCTACATGCTCAACCCACACCAACACCGAGTGCTACGAAGTCGTAGGGAATGGTCCGAGTGGTCTCACCGAGCCCTCAGAGGTGCTCAATGCTGGTAATAGCGGTACCACCATGAGACTTGTCTCTGGAATTCTTTCCGGCCAACCTTTCCTAAGCGTGATATCAGGCGATCGATCACTCAACGCTCGGCCCATGGACCGAATAGTGCAGCCACTGACGAAGATGGGAGCACAGATCATAGGACGCTGTAATTCCTCCTTAGCACCCCTTGCTATTCGGGGCGGCAACCTGTCAGGCATAGATTACAAAATGGAAATACCCAGTGCACAGGTTAAGTCCAGTCTAATGATCGCTGCATTGTACGCGAAAGGCCACACGACCATAACTCAACCTGCTCAGTCTAGAGATCACACTGAGAGAATGCTCAACTCAATGGGGGCTAACATCCAAATAGACGGTCTTAGAGTGATCGTAGGCGAATCGGATCTGACTGCCGTGGATACCGAGGTGCCATCCGACATCAGCGCCGCTGCGTTCTGGCTCATTGCTGGCTGTTGTCACCCCAATGCGCGTATACGTATCAATCGCGTGGGAATCAATCCGACCCGTGCTGGTGTCCTAAAGGTACTAGAATCTATGGGTGCCAACATCAGGCTAGAGAATCTACGGGACGAAGGGGGAGAACCAGAAGCTGACATTATAGCTGAAACAAGCGATTTAGTAGGAACAGAGGTCGGAGGCGATATGATCGCTACCGTAATAGATGAGCTACCTGTGCTGTCTCTAGCGGCGTCTCTTGCTAAAGGAACAACCGTAATAACCGATGCAGCAGAACTCCGGGTCAAGGAGTCCGACCGAATCAAGGCAACTGTGGATGGCTTATCTCGACTAGGGGCCAATGTAAAAGAACGCTCAGACGGGATGTTGATTCACGGAGTGCAACGCTTAGTAGGCTCCGAATGCGATAGCTACGGCGATCACCGCATAGCAATGACCATGGGAATCGCGGGGCTTTTGGCATCAGGCACTACTACAGTAAAAGACGCACACAGTGCGGCCATCTCATACCCAAACTTTTGGAACACACTTTATGATTTGAGTTCCTCCTCTCCAAACAGTTGACTACTCACCTTTGAACAAGCACAAATTACCAGAGCAGGGTCATCCTTTACTGATTATATTGTCTGGACCCTCCGGCGTGGGCAAAGACGCTGTTGTGTCCAGAATGAGATCATTAGGTAAGCCATTCCGCATCGCTGTGACAGCAACAACCAGATTAAGGCGGTCACATGAAACCGATGGTATTGACTACTATTTCCGCGACAAGGCTGCCTTCCAAAAAATGCTCATAGATAAAGAATTCCTGGAATGGGCTGAAGTCTATGGAAACCTGTACGGCACCCCTAGATCTCAGATCAAAAAGGCACTGGAATCAGGTATAGACGTTGTGGTAAAGACCGATGTCCAAGGCGCTTTCTCAATCCGTAAAATAGTGGAAGAGGCGGTATTCATATTCCTCGCACCACCCAATATGGAAGAGCTCTCCCAGCGACTTAAACAGAGAATGACTGAATCTCCCGACGCCCTCAGGTTACGACTCAAAACCGCTGAGTCCGAGATGAAAGAAGCGGACAAATTCGATCACATAGTGGTGAATTACGAAGGCAAACTGGATGATGCAGTAGTAGAAATAGAGAAGATTGCAGCCTCGGAACATAAAAGAATGCCGAAACGTAGAGTTCAATTATGATTCCTATCCCAGAAAAGATAGTCCCACCTAAGTCTCAATAAAAACATCTTACATAAGTCGAATACAGCAAGATCATTTCGGAGTACAACCCAATGGAACACGACTACATTCTCTACGAGAAAAAAGAGCAGATCGCATACATAACTATTAACCGTCCGGAAAATCTTAATGCGGTCCATCCTCCAGCTAACAAAGAAATGCTAGAGGTATTCAGCGATTTCCGGGACGATCACAACCTACGCGTTGCAATTCTAACTGGCAGCGGAAACCGGGCTTTTTGTGCCGGCGACGACCTGAAATACCAAGTAAAGCACGGGAAACCGGGCGAACCATACCCAGAATACAATGAATATCCACTGGGAGGAATTACCCACGATTTCAAATGCTGGAAACCGATTATTGGTGCGGTCAACGGATATGCTCTGGGCGGTGGGATGGAGTTGGCTCTCGGATGCGACATTCTAATCGCCGTGGAACATGCGAAATTTGGACTGCCTGAACCAAGAGTCGGAGTGGTTGCAGGAGCCGGTGGACCGTACCGACTAACGAAGCAGATACCTTTTCGGATAGCGATGGGTATGCTTCTGACAGGTGATCCCATCGACGCCAAGGAGGCCTACCGCATCGGATTGATCAACGAAGTAGTCCTTTCAAACCAGTTGATGAAAGCGGCGGAAAGGTGGGCATCCCGTATTATAGAAGGAGCCCCACTCTCAATAACAGCGAGCAAGCAGATGGCACTAATTGGCCAAGATTTGCCATTCGACGAGGCTATGGACAACTGGCCTAGCGAATTCCGCAAAGCCATGGATTGCCCGGACTACATTGAGGGCCCTTTGGCATTTACGCAAAAGCGCAAGCCGAACTGGGCGTAGAATCTTAACTCCGTGGTAGACACCATCGTTTTTTACAGAACCGTCGTCCAACTCCAAAGACACTCATAGGAGACCTCAATGCCTAAGACAGATGCTGTAATTCTTCCTAACAACGTTCATCCTGAAAACTATATCCTCACTATGACTCCCAATTTCCACGACTTCACTTTCACAGGACACGAGGTAATCGAGATCGACATACTGGAACCGACACCAACATTGGCCATGAACGTAGTAGAACTCGATATAGGTCCCTCCAAGCTGACCCTTGAAGATGGGACCGTTTTCACTCAGGAATCTGTAAACATCGATGCGAATACAGAGACCGCGTCCTTCAACTTCGGTGACATGATTCCGGCGGGCAAAGCAACCTTAGAGATTGAATTCGCCGGAGTTCTCAATGACAAGCTGAGAGGATTCTACAGGAGTCAATACACTGCACAAGACGGTGAAACGAAATATCTAGCGACAACACAGTTCGAGGCGACCGACGCGAGAAGAGCATTCCCCTGCTGGGATGAACCGGCGATGAAGGCCAAGTTCAATCTGACACTGGTCATCCCAGCGAACCTAGTCGCTGTCAGCAACACATCTCCAGTTGAAGATTTACCGGAGAACAATGGTCTGAAACGGATACGCTTTGCAGAAACACCACCCATGTCCACATATCTTCTTGCATTTGTCATTGGGGATCTCCGATCAATCGAAGAAAAAGCCTCCAACAACACGCTTATTCGAGTATGGACTACGGCCGGAAACGAAAATAAAGGCGCCTTCGCACTGGATGTATCGGTAAAACTGCTCGAATACTTCAACGACTATTTCGGGATCCAGTACCCTCTCGAAAAGCTGGATCACATCGCCATACCAGACTTCGCTGCTGGAGCCATGGAAAATTGGGGCGCTATAACATACCGTGAAATTGCGCTCTTGGTGGATCCCAAACAAAGCTCAGCCGGAACCCGACAACGCGTGGCAACTATAGTTGCACATGAAATGGCCCATATGTGGTTCGGTGACTTAGTCACCATGGCATGGTGGAACGACTTGTGGCTCAACGAAAGCTTCGCTTCGTGGATGGGTGATAAAGCCGTCGACCACCTCTTCCCCGAATGGCAAATGTGGACTCAATTTGTAGCGGAAGATACCTCTAGGGCGTTGCAATTAGACGGTCTTCAGAATTCTCATCCAATAGAACAGAAAGTGAGCAACCCAGCTGAGATCGGCGAATTGTTCGACGCAATCAGCTACAGCAAGGGTGGGTCTATTCTTCGGATGCTAGAGGACTACGTTGGCTCTGCAGACTTCCAGAGCGGCCTCAACAGATACATGACCGAACACAAGTACAGTAATGCCTGTACCACTGATCTCTGGGACGCTTTAGAGGCCACCTCCAGCCTGCCAGTAAGGGCCATGATGGACTCGTGGGTCAACCAAACAGGCTACCCAGTGATAGAAGTCGACCCAGTGCGTAGTCAAGACGGTATGACCCTGACAGTTCGGCAGGAACGCTTCCTCTACGAGAAAATCTTCACCCATACGAACACTGATCAGACCGTCTGGCACGTACCCTTCAGTGTGCTCTCTCAGACCAGTAAACACACCGATACTTTCCTAATACAAGAGCGAGAACGGTCAATTCGCTTAGTCGAAACCTCGGACCCTGCAGAGGGATGGATCAAAGTCAACCCCGGACAAACCGGATTCTATCGTGTGAACTATAATCGGCAAGGATGGGACCAACTCACCGCCCCTATTGAATCATTGGAGCTACCCGCAGTCGACCGCCTCGGAATTCAAAGTGACGCCTTCGGCTTATCCCGCGCAGGTATGCTATCTGTTACGCAATTCTTGACCTTAGCCCAGGCCTACAAAAACGAAACTGATGCATCAGTTTGGCAGGATCTGGTATCGAACCTGGGGAGTTTGGATTCGCTATTAGCAGACGAGTCGTGCCGGCAGAAATTTCAGGAACTAGCCCAAGTTATCATAAAGCCATCGGGACGGCGCTCCGGTTGGGACGCGAATCAGGGGGATGGTCACCTCGACTCCCTTCTGCGAAGCACCTTGCTTGGGGCTCTCGGACACTACGGTGATAAAGAAACGTTAAAAGAATCTGAGATTCGTTTTGATAAATACGTAGAGAGCCCGGACAATATTCATCCTGATATACGGACTGTTGTTTTAAGACTGGCAGCTAAACTTGGCAACGAATCAACATACTCGACAATGTGGGACCAATACAACAACGCTACCTTGGAAGAAGAAAAAGTACGTGTACTTCAAGCACTGACCCAATTCAAAGATACAGTCCTTCTGCGCGAAACCCTCGAACGCTCGTTAACTGACGAGGTACGCGTTCACGACGCCGTTAGCGTAGCAGCAGGAGTAGGTTCAAGTCCCGAAGGTCGCAGAGTGGCTTGGAAATTTCTGAAAGAGAACTGGGAGGAATATGACCGTAGATACGGAGAGGGCGGCTTCGCCCTGATGCGTCTGGTCTCCATGACCGCAGGGTTTTCTTCTCAAGAACAGCTAGATGATGTTGCAGCATTCTTCAATGAGAATCTTGCGCCTGCGGCTGAGCGAACAGTGCGACAATCCCTCGAAGCTATACGAATAAACATTTCTTGGTTAAACCTTAATCGAGAGGATTTGACAACTTGGTTATCTGAAAGATGACGATTAAACTTATACATAATCATTCAACAGAATGAGCCACTAAGGTCATTTTTCAGATGATGACAGGGCTATATCAGATCCCAGTTCGACAATCGTACAGGTGATCTGTTAGACGACCCTGTTGAAAAGCGAGGTAGGTCTCTTTCGTCATAGGTGGTGAGTTATTGGTGATGATTTCTGTAGCACCAGCAGCACCCTCCGAGAGTAAATCTATCACTGACATCGCTATCGCCTTGGCTGGCTTAATTACAGCCTGGTCGTAGTCCATAATCAGGTAGTCATTACCATGCCCTGTACCCGTCGCACCTCCAGTGTATGGGTGTATGGATGGAATTATCTGGCTGAGATCCCCCATATCGGTTGAACCGCCTTCATTACGAACATCCGAGTAATGTACAACGCCGTTTTCTCGGACTAGTTGAATCGCGTTTTGCTTAAAGGTCTCCATTAGGAGCGGATTATTGATTATGGGCATGTACCCCGGCACCGTCACAATACGCACGGCTGCTCCTAACGCTAGAGCACCCGCTCTCAGACATCTGTCCATTTTTTCCGACGTTTCCTGAATTGCTTCGAACGTACGTGCCCGAACACGGCCCTCATACCTCACGTCATCAGGAACAGCGTTTACAGAGGTCCCACCTGCGATTAAGATACCATGCATACGAATAACGTCTTGTTCTCTCAGGGTTTCCCTCTGAGAATTCAACGCATTTAACCCAACCATTGCGGCCTGTAAAGCATTGACCCCGTAGTGAGGGGCGCTTCCGGCATGAGACGCTTTTCCCTCGAACCGGACATACTTTCCAACATGGGCGTTACTGGTGCCTCCTAATGCAAATTTACCATCGCTAGAACTCGCAAAGGTATGCGACATTATGGCTATGTCGGAATCATCGAATGCCCCAAGCCTGATGAATTCCTGCTTGCCGGAGAACAACCCAATTTTGCCTTCCTGATAGAGATTCCAACGGTCCTCGATATTTACAAACTCTTCAGCAGGAACAGCCATTAACACTATGTTACCGGATAGTTCACATAGGACATCCGAATTTGTTAATGCGACAGCTGCCCCAAGAAGAACTCCAACCTGAGTATGGTGTCCGCAAGCATGAGCGACACCAGTATCGGGATCCGCGTGGGGATGACCAGGCGCTGGTAATGCATCAAGTTCACAGAGAATAGCTACAGTCGGTCCAGGGTATGTACCTTCCAAACGCCCTTTGAGTCCCGTAATTGCGATTCCCTTCTGATGAGGAATGCGAAGTTCTGAGAAGCGGTCGCTCACTAGGCGGGATGTTTCCACTTCTCGGAAGCCGGATTCAGGACGATTCAGAACCGTGGTTGAAGCAGAAATTAGCCATTCCCTACGGGAATCCACCGCTCTCTGAGCCATCGCTTTTAATCGTTCTATATTGTCCACGCGCATCCTTAAAAATCGGTGTTTGCCAATAGGAACTACGACCGTTGGTCCATCTCGTACACTTGTGATATCCGAAGCGTCATACCTATTCCATATAGGTCTTTTCGGAAAAGAGACCACGCAGTGTAAAAAGATACTCTTCTTTCGTCATTGGAGCGTGATACTGATTTTTTACTTCACCCGCTAATTGAGCGTCATTTGCAAGAAGATCCGCTACCGTCATCGCCATTGCTTTACCTGCATCTACAACAGCGAGTTCATAGTCCTCAATTACGTAATCGGTGCCATGTGAACTTCCGGTGGATGCAGCCACATAAGGATGAATAACTGGCATTATCTGAGATACGTCGCCCATATCTGTTGACCCTGTACGGTGTCCGAGTCCGACGACATTTTCTTTGCCAACCAATCGCACAGCGTTAGACTCATAAAGATCAAGCATAGCTGCACTATGTTGTATAGGCAGATATCCCGGCAACGTTCGTATGGTCACACTGCCACCGACAGCCATCGCACCCGCTCTTAAAGCTCTATCCACTTTCTCTGAGGCGGATAGAACGGCTGCAATCGTCTTACCCCGTACGAATGTCTCCATTCGAACGTCGGCAGGGACGGAACTGACTGATGCGCCGCCTTGAGTGATAATGGGATGAATACGTATCGTGTCCTCGTCTCGGTATGTCTCTCTCTGGGCATGGATGGCGGACATCGCGATGTTTGCTGCATTCAATGCGTTGACCCCCTCGTGAGGGGAAGCCCCCGCATGCGCGGCTTTACCTGTGAAGGTTACCCGTTTAGCGATCATCCCGTTGTTAGTGCCACCGATAAAAATAGACGCGTCTTCGCTTGATGTAATCGTGTGGGTCATCATAGCCATATCGACGTCATCGAGAGCACCCTTAGCAATGAATTCCGTCTTGCCACCAAGAAATTCTAGTTGCCCCTTGGCCCTAAGACTATCCCGGAACTCCAATTCAATATACTCTTCCGCTGGTACCGCCACCAAAGCGATTCTACCTGATAGATTCTCTAAAACCCCCTCAGCCAGTAAACCGATAGCTGCCGCCAACATCGACCCGATCTGACAGTGATGCCCGCACGCGTGAGCAGCATTCGTCTCTGGGTTGGCATAAGCATGCCCTGGAACAATGTGAGAGTCTAACTCCCCCATAATCGCCACAGTAGGCCCTGGACGTCCGGTATCAATAATGCCCCTGAGACCTGTAATGGCAATCCCCCCCTCCAAAAACACCCCCAACTCTCGAAACTTCTCAGCAACCCTCTGTGCCGTTCTGTGCTCCCGAAAACCAGGCTCGGGATCTTCTAAAATTGCCCTTGCAACCTGTACCGCTTCAAGGCCTTTGCAATCAATCTCACTCTGAACTCGAACTTTTATTTCATTTACTGTCACCATATCTACTCCTAAGTACCTAATCAAATAGGCTTGATTGTAGCAGAGGGTCTCTCAATCGACCTGACCGCCACCAACGAGAAAAGAGTAATATATAATCCGTCGCGCTAACCTTGCTCATAGGCCATCTTTTTTATGAAAATAGTAATCGCACCTGATTCATACAAAGGGAGCATCTACGCTCCGCAAGCTGCACGAGCGATGCGGGTTGGCGTACTTCGCGTCTTGCCAGACGCAGAGGTGGTACTGGTTCCAGTAGCAGACGGGGGAGATGGGACACTCGAGGCACTTGTCGCTACTTCATCTGGAGAGTCGAAAACAGCCGAAGTGACAGGCCCAATGGGGGAACAAGTGCGCGCAAGCTGGGGAGCATTGGGTGACAACCGCACCGCCGTGATTGAGATGGCCCGTACGTCCGGATTGGCGTTGGTACCAACCGATAAGCGAGATCCGTTGGTAGCAACAACATTTGGACTAGGTGAGATGATAGAACAGGCACTGGAATCAGGATATCGGAGTTTCATTCTCGGAATAGGCGGAAGCGCCACCAACGACGCAGGGTCAGGCATGGCTCAAGCATTGGGCATACGGCTCCTAGACAGAAATGGTGCAGACCTGCCTTTCGGTGGTGGTGCCTTATCAGAACTAAGTAGAATAGACATGAAAGGGATTGATCCAAGAGTAAGTGAGTCGGAATTTTCAGTGGCATGTGATGTGAATAACCCACTCACTGGACCGGAAGGAGCCGCAGCAGTCTACGGACCACAAAAGGGAGCAACGTCAGATGTGATTGGACGGCTTGACAAAGCACTGGCCCATTTCGCGAAGGTAGTCCGAAGAGACATTGGTCCGGACATAAACGACATACCCGGTTCAGGAGCAGCGGGCGGCCTAGGTGGGGGGATGATCGCTTTTCTGGGTGGGCACCTACGACCAGGGGGAGACATCGTACTAGAAGCAGTTAATTTCGATCAATATCTGAACGGAGCAAACCTCGTAATTACCGGCGAAGGTCAACTAGATTTTCAAACAGTTTACAGCAAGGCACCCATAGGAGTAGCCCAGCGGGCCAAACAAAAAGGGATACCAGTCATTGCCGTTGTAGGATCCTTAGGTGACAGATTCACAGATGTACACGAGCATGGAATCAACGCAGCATCTTCCATTGTTCCCGCGCCTATGACCCTTGAAACCGCATCGGAGAATGTCTTTGATTTAATAGCGTCTGCTACGGAGCAAGCCATACGGATGTTACATACAGGGAGCCAGGTTTTTCGTCCAACCTGATCGTAATAAAACTCATAGAACAAGCGCAGGAAGGAAACCGGATATGAATAGGGAAGAGTTGAAAGGCCTTATTAAAGGCACGATTGTGACAACGCCTACGCCATTCGACAACCAAGGAAGGCTGGATCTAGCAAGAACGGCAGATGTTACACGGTGGTGGATAGAACAGGGTTTGGGCACTAATGTAGCCCCACTTAAAGTCGCCGCAGCTGGAGGTGAAGGGCCCGACATGACTGACGATGAATGGCAGCATCTTTTGCGAACCACAGTAAACTCCGCAGGATCAGGTGCCGTAGTGATGTGCGGTTTAAAAGCAAAATCAACAATGCACACCATTGAGGACGCAAAGATCGCTCAGGATCTAGGAGCCATTGGTCTCCAAATCGACCTTCCTTTTTTTCACCATCCCAATCAAGACGATTACGTCCGATTCTATACCGACATTTCCGATGCTATTGACATCGGAATCATGATCTATAACACCTACTGGTTTGGAGCTCCATCCATAACACCAGAAACTATGCTCCGTTTGAAAAATGCCGAGCAAGTTGTAGCGGTGAAATGGAATACACCAGAAGGCCAAGACTATGACCAGATGAAAGAATTTTCTCACATCTTCAACGTTATAGATAACTCTGGTCAAACCATTCGTTGCTACCAAAACGGGGGACGCGGACACATTAGCTCTACCGCAACTGCTTATTCAAGGCACGATTTGGACCTTTACCAAATGTTGGTAGATGGGCGTTATAAAGATGCCCAATCACAGCTAGACAGGGTTAGGAAGCCGAATGCCCTGTGGAGAGAAAAGAGCACTGCAAAATCCGGTGGATACCGGCACCTCAAAGCATACATGATGGCGGTCGACCAGGGAGTAGGGCAACCTCGCCTGCCTACACTACCTGTGGAAAGAGGAGAGGTAGACGAATTAAAAACGATCTTTCGGCAGATCGGCTGGTTACCATAGCAGGGTTGAATGACTGTTCCGTTATTAACAAAAGTAGGTATCAAAGAATCTACTACTGTGAACGATAACCCCTCGTTTCTATGCAATGTCAACTAACTCAAGCCATTTCGTCCAAATTAATGGAATCAGGCTACATTACAGGGAATGGGGTGCAGCCGAATCACCAGACTTAGTTTTGGTACACGGTTGGGCAACCAGTAGTGTCATTTGGCATGACGTGGCCGCAGACCTCAGTGACTCTTATCATGTAATAGCCCCTGATAACCGTGGTAATGGCGAGTCTGAAGTCCCTGACCGAGATTACCATATATCTCAGTACGCCGAGGACATAGTTGGACTGATTCAAGCATTGGATCTTAAGCGCCCTGCGTTTATCGGTAACTCGTGGGGCGCAAACATCGGTACATACCTTGCAGCTGAGTACCCTACACTAATTTCCAAAGCCATCCTTGAAGATCCAGTTTACTGGAAGATGGTCGATGCATTCGTTACTGTGGTGCCTTGGATAACAGCCCGCAAATGTCAGCCAGACCACATTCGTAGCGAGGCACTAAGACAAGGGTTGTCAATTGAACAAACAGAGAGGGCCATCTACTTGGCAACTCACTTCTCATCCCAAGCACTTGCACAAGTTTCATCAATAAATCGCGATTGGGCACTAAAATGCGACAGTTACCTTGCTCGAATAGAGGTACCTAGTCTGATCCTTATCGCTGATAGCAGCGCAGGGGGATATATGTCAGATGAAGAGTTAAAACACCATAGACAGCTTGCCTCAAACAATGTCCAGTTTCAAAAATGGACCGACGTTGGACATTTAATGCACGTTGAGCAGCCGGAGCGTTTCACAGAACAAGTGCGAACCTTCCTAAATTCGACCTAACGGCTCTATGCAGGTCATCCAAAAGCCATCTCGCGCAACATACAATATCCTAGGGCCCCTAATCTTTCTTCTCTTCGCAACTTCGCACGCACGGTGGGAGGGGCGAACCGAGTTCAACATCCAGACAACCTTTCGACAACCCCTCACTTTTATTGGATATTGAGGTGATGAAGACTCACGGGATTCGTTACCCACTTTCAACAATTACCAGTCCGTTACAAAAGAGCTATCCTTTCCTGTGTTTCAGACATGTGATATCTTCTAGCAGATTCATGATAGGGCTATGGAATGAACAATAATGACGTAAAACTAATGGCCCATTTGATGAGACGTGCGGGATTTGGCGCTACCCGCAAGGAACTTGATACACGGGTCGCCAAGGGATATGAGGCGACTGTCGAGGAACTGCTCAAGCCAGATGCATCCCAAGGAATACCCGACGACGTGATACGCCGGTATCACCCAGACCAAGCCGAGTTACGAATCATTGAAAGTATGGGTGGACTGTGGATGTGCCGCCTTGCTACTAGCACCTGTCCCTTACAAGAGAAGATGGTCCTATTTTGGCACGGACTTTTTGCAACAGGTGAACTCAAGGTTCAACAAGGCAAAACCATGATGAGCCAGATCGATATGTTCCGTCGACAAGGCCTCGGTAGCTTCCAAGACATTCTGATCGCGCTATCTAAGGATCCGGCAATGATCTTTTGGCTGGATAATAACGACAGTCACAAGGAATCGGTTAACGAGAACTACGGACGAGAACTACTAGAGCTTTTCTCAATGGGCATTGGGAATTATACTGAAAATGACGTCAACGAGGCGTCTCGAGCTTTCACCGGATGGACGATTCAAAACAACGAATACATGTCAATGCGGGTACACAAAGCATCTATTTGGCCATATGGTAAGATCGCCTGGCAATTCGAATATAACCCTGACGACCATGATGCCGGTGAGAAAACATTCTTAGGAGAAACAGGGGATTTCAATGGCGAAGACATCGTCCGTATTATCGCAAAGCAACCCGCGACGGCGAAGTTTATCTGCGACCGACTCTATCAATTTTTCGTCTCTAATCAGTTGGGAGAAGGTGCTAAAACGCTGACAGAACAGATGATGGATTCTTATTTCTCATCCGGCTACGATGTCAGTTCGGTACTCAGGGTTCTTTTCAATTCGGATCACTTCAAATCACTTTCTGTTCGGTCATCAAACTACAAAAGTCCAATAGAACTCGTGGTAGGGACGCTACGAATTGCGGATAACATACAATGGCCAACTCTTGAAATACGTGAGGCTGCGATGGCCGCTTCATATATGGGACAGGAAATATTGAACCCACCCTCAGTGGAAGGCTGGCATGAGGGGCAAGAATGGATCGATAGTGGTGCCCTCGTTGAGCGGGTCAACTTTGCCTCTCGCTATCTGGGAGACGTCTCAAATCCAGGCATCAGAAAAATAGTGGAAACCGTTAACTCAACAGAGGGCACGTCTGCATCCCCTGAGAACGTGGTAGACACCTGTCTCGACATGCTGGGTGCGATCGAGGTAACTGACTCGACACGAACCTGTCTGATTGACCACGTGGCAACACGAGGCAACTTTCAATTAGGTCTCAGTGAAGAACAAGTTGAGAGTGAAAAGCGAATTGCGGGTCTACTAATGATGATCGCGTCCACTCAAGAGTACCAGATGGCCTGAGAAACCCATATTATTCCCCTTCTTGCAATCCTATCCTAACCTTCACTCCGGCCCGTTCTTCCTGAAGCGTTAAGAAAACAGAGCTATCCAGGTCTGATAACCCTTTTTCCATAGCCCGCGCCATATCTTTCTCACAGACTGAAACAACCTCCGTCGGGACATCATGCTGTTCCGCTAATTCAATTGCCAGTCTAATATCCTTGAACGCGGTCTTAAGGGCAAATCTTGGATTGAAGTCTCCTCTGAATATCGTGGAGGGCATCCTGACATGCAGATCAAAATTATTGCCCAGTGCGCACTTTTGGAACACCTCCAACATCACCTCCGCATCCACACCTGCCTTAACACCCAGTGTCAGACACTCAATAAGCGCCAGTGACCGAGCAAATGAGGCACTATTATGAGCCACCTTGCATATAGAGCCTGTACCAATACCTCCAACGTGAATGACAGTCTTGGCAATTGCTTCCAAAATCGGACGAGCGCGCTGAAACTCCGCCGCATCGCCTCCCACAAGCATAGTTAAATCCCGCGTTTTGGCACCCTCCAACCCTCCACTAACTGGCGCATCAAGCATGGCAACGCCCTTCTCAGCAAGCATACCGTGCACTCTTCGAATTAAAGCGGGTGAGTTAGTTGTGAAGTCTATATACAGTGATCCATGGGAGAAATTCCCTGCCACCCCATTCTCTCCAAACATCACATCCTCCATCTCCGACGGGCCAGGCAAGCACGTGAATACTATTTCAGAAAGACGGGCAGCTTCCTTCGGTGAGTTCACCCATATAGCTCCACCATCCACTAACGATTGGGCCGCTTCTTTGCGCACGTCGTAGACTAGTAATTTCAAGCCTGCATTAAGTAAGTGGCTAGCCATCGGCTGGCCTATGTTACCGGTGCCAATAAATCCTACTTGCATAATGAATACCTCCGATCGATTTAATTATCCTGCCATTGCCCATTTGGTGGCGCATGTCGTATGTTAAGACAAATTGATCTGTGGCTGAAATATGATCACCTCAAAATTAATCGCCAAGCCGCGCCTACATTATGATCGCACACTCGGCCTCGCTTCTATGGAGGGCCGAGGTTTTAGTAACCCGGTCGACCTGGCAATATCGAACACGGACCGCATCTACGTTCTCAGCCGTACAAATCCGACCCAAACATACGGTATCCGTGTCGGCATTTGTGACCTCGAAGGCAACTATTTTGGTGACTTCGGTGCTTACGGCAGGGCGCCTGGAGAATTCATATGGCCAACATCTTTAGCATTCGACAGCCAAAACCGACTGTACCTTGCAGACGAGTACAACCAGCGAATTACTATATTCGACACTGACGGGAAATACCTTACACACTGGGGCGTTCCAGGCAAAAAGGACGGCGAATTTAACGGTCCGTCTGCTTTGGCTTTCGACGCGCAAGATGATCTTTACATTACCGACCACCGTAACCACCGCGTCCAGAAATTTACATCCGATGGCCATTTTCTCTTAAACTGGGGTGAGTATGGCCATGGAAAAGGTCAACTGAACCTGCCATGGGGAATCACGATAGCAAAAGACCGCACTGTGTACGTAGCCGACTGGCGTAACAACAGAATTCAGCAGTTCTCAGGGAACGGCGATTTCATATCAAGCCTAGCCGGCAAGACAGGCTCAACAAAAAGCCAGTTCAATCGGCCTGCCAGCGTCGCCGTGGATTCAGAAGACTACACCTACGTAGCGGACTGGGGAAATGAACGCGTCCAAGTTATAAACCCTGACGGACGCATAGTTCAATCTCTTAGAGGGCAGGCGGATCTTTCAAAGTGGGCAAAGGAATTTTACGAAGCCAATCCCGATGAGAGGCTTGCTCGAGACACAGCGAACCTCACGCCCACACTAACCGCGGACGTCACTACCCCGTACGAAGAATCGGCGCGAACAGAAAAATACTTCTGGGGACCATGCTCAGTAAAGCTAGATGACAAGGGGCGGCTTTATGTCACCGAAAGCCTACGCCACCGTGTCCAAGTTTTTACCATCAAACACTGACCTATTTACGGCATTATCTAAGCCCATGAACCCTGTTGTGTCTAACAATTTAGACTTTCTTTGACCCTTCATCGATCGGCTGTCCAAGAATAGCAACAACAAGGCGCAAACCAGCTTGATGGGGCAGAAATCACCTGCTAGAATCGTTCAGATGGGGATTCGTCTAGTGGTAGGACGACAGACTCTGGATCTGTAAGCCTAGGTTCGAATCCTAGATCCCCAGCCAATTTTTTGTCGCCCGGAATGTGGCGCGTTCGTCTAGCGGCCAAGGACACCGCCCTCTCAAGGCGGAGATCACGGGTTCGAATCCCGTACGCGCTACCACTGCTAATTAAACGCCAACGTCCCTTGACTTCTTAATATCGTTGTCTCGGAAAAAAAACGTGAAGACGACAACGATGGTTATGCCTACTACAATGGACGAATCTGCAAGGTTGAATATAGGCCACGGTCCAACGTCAATGAAATCAATAACGAACCCGTTGCGTAATCGGTCAATCAGATTTCCCAGTGCTCCTCCAAGCTGCAATCCTATCCCAAACCTCAAAAACTTTATCGGCATTAGGTGGGTCCTGTAGAAATAAAAAAGAAAGCCAATTGCCAATAACGAGGCAATTATTAAAACGGTGGTTTGGTTAGGGAAAAACCCGAAAGCCGTTCCGGTATTGAGACCATGCGTAAGCCGTATGAATCCCTGCTCTGGCCAGGATTGGTACAAAGGCAGCCAGCGGACAATGAAAAACTTGCTTATTTGGTCTAAAGCCAAAACAACAAATATTGTAGGCAGCAGCAGCCTATCCCGGTACCACACAAGAGTCGATGGAGTCTCCTCCAAAGTGCAGGTAAATGGCTGAATAGTTTTAGATTCGTTGGTTTGTTTACCAACGGTAGAAGGGCCCTGATCTTCCCCTGTGTCGGTCCCCGATATTTTCCGAAGGTTGTGTTGATCCATCTATACGCCAAATTAACACGGGACTGCACCCACT
The DNA here is from genome assembly GCA_030754315.1 of SAR202 cluster bacterium. Taxonomy (GTDB): domain Bacteria; phylum Chloroflexota; class Dehalococcoidia; order Lucifugimonadales; family JASMAO01; genus JASMAO01. The sequence goes on along the minus strand of JASMAO010000117.1, from coordinate 10,513 downwards.
CGCAATATGGCATTAACCCCACGGGTGTTGAACAACGGTATCATGCTTTATCAAAGTCCCTTTCTTACTTGGCCCTTTCTTGAAGAAAATTGTAAATACCAAAGAACCGAATCGAAACAACACAGCAAATGCACGTTGCCCAGTTTGCAAACAATTGTTATACTTACGTGTAATTTCATTACATTACTCGTGGAGTTTATATATGGAACAAGAAAAAGGGCAACCGAAACAAACATTAAAACAGGGGATAGGAATAATTGTCGATGAGGCCAAATCAGCTGCAAGATCCGCGATCAGACGAACCGGAGCCGAGTCCTTCGGTGAGAACTTGAAAGAAACTCTTGATAATGTATTATCGTCCAGAGAAAATGTTGTAATGGTACGACTTAATAAAGATAGCCTGACAAGGCTTGACGACCTAGTCGAAGCTAACGTGGTTAACAGCAGATCAGAAGCAGCTGCATTTATGATTGGTGAAGGAATCAAACGCCGGCATTCCCTGTTCGACCGCATCGGAGAAAAAATCGAAAACATACGCAAGGCCAAAGAGGAATTGCGTGCCTTGTTGATTGAAGAGGGTAACTCTGTAGAAGAAACCAGCATACAAGGCGGCAAGGAATAAACGTCGTTCAAACCATCTGTTAGACCAAGTATCGGAGGATTTCATATGAACAAAATCGAGGGCGGGGGCATGATTTTTTTGGCCATCGCTATGGTGATCACTGGCCTAATACTGCAATTACAGATCATTGACTGGATAGGATGGCTAATATTTGGCGCGGGTGGCATTATAGTAATCGCAGGGGTCGTTCGTATGATTACCGGACGCAGCAGAGCATAGTACAGGCATTAGAACACCAAGGGATTGAACGAGCTTTTGCCCATTTGCTTGGCTGCGTAGCCAGCTTGTTGGTTGTTAATTCGGATTAAGATTTACCAGAAGTTCGGAGTGTCTCGTTTATACCGCAAGATTCGCAATCGTTATTCGAGTCCGCCGGCACGAAAAGCAGAATCGACTTCTACCTGCAAACCATCTGCTAATGCATTCGTTTGGTTAGCCATACCAACGATCGCCATCAACTCACCTAACATCTCGTCAGTCATGCCTTTAAGTCTTGCTGCCGCTGTATGGCTGTTGATGCAATACTCACACCCGTTAGTGGCACTGACAGCGACGTATATCATCTCTTTAGTCAGTGAATCGAGAAAACCAGGCGCCATCACACTCTTAACACCCTCCCAGGTACGTCTCAATAACTCGGGTTGAACTGCTAGTGCTTTCCAGAAATTATTAACCCGGTCTGTTTTTCTGGTAGCCATAATGTCATCATAAGTTTGACGTACCGCTTGATCTGCATCTTCGTATTCGACCAGCTGAACAGTAGCCATTTTCACTCCTTCAAAATTTCGGTTAAGCAGAATGGTTAGGTTTATTAATAATTCCGTTTTCGGTCAATTCAAGTTGTTATGTAGTTGATGAAATGAATAGTAGATAATACAGAATCTCCGTCGGATATTCTCCAAATACCAGTACTTGTTTGTAAAATAGATTTGGATACGACTAGTTTGAGACGTGCCGACTACCTAACTTGACTAGAACCCAAAATATATGCCCACCCTGAAATCATCTAATCCGCACCACTTTTCCCCAATTGGATAAGGTTGACTTAGAGAAGGATGTTGCAAGAATAGGATTGAATCAATTTTATCGAAGTTCCTCTTGACGTTAATTGGTGAGCATAGGGTATGAAAGAAAAGTTCGCAATCATAACCAATCCAGTAGCAGGCCATGGGCAGGGTGAACAACGAGCCTTTGCTCTCCGTACTCATCTTGAAAAACGTGGGTCGGAAGTCGTTATTTACAAAACATCCATTCGTGGGGAAGGGAGGTTTTGGACAGGGAAGGCATTAGAAACTGGAGCTACCGGAATCATTGCCTGTGGAGGTGATGGTACTGTGCACGAAGTTATCAATGGAATTAAAGCAAGCAAATCCAATTGTGAAGAGCCAGTCTTAACAATTTTGCCGACTGGCAGATGCAATAATTTCGCAGGTTCTCTCAAAATTCCCAAAGACCCTTTTCTGATTGGCGATTTGTTATTAAATGGTTTTAGCAAGAGGGTGGATCTGGGAAGAATAGGAGACACATATTTTGCCACCGTTGCAGCACTTGGGCTTGATAGCGCGGTCGCAGAATACGTGGACGAAGGAGGCCCCCCAACTTTCCTGAAAGGGACAATGAGCTACTTGTACGGGTTAATGGCGATCTTACCCAAATTCCGATTCCCTAGTGTCACGCTTACGGGAAACTACGGCTTTTTTCAAGGGCCTGTCGTTCTAGTCGCAGCAGCTAACACTGATTCATATGGGGGAGGGTTCCAAATAGCGCCTGGCGCGATTCAAAGTGACGGGTTACTGGATATTTGCGTTGTAAGGAAGATTCCGAAGCTCCAGCTATTAACGATACTCCCAAGAGTGTTTTCAGGTCAGCACATACATCACGAAAGCGTCTCACTAAGGGCAACTGACGAAATGACGATCGAGTCTGAAGATACCCTGTGGATTTGGGCCGATGGAGAAAGAATCGCAGCCACTCCGGCGACAATAACGATAGAGGCTTCAGCCATTCAAATCAAGGTTCCAAAGATTTAGGCAGACTTGGGAATTGGCGGATTGATTACTTTGCCACCTCTGGTTGTAACAATCGCTTCGTAGTACCCACCGTATCTGTTATTCCTCACTAAATCCATCAAATATACACCTTCGTTGTGCCACCGTAGGATAGTAATGTTGGCAGATGAGGCGTAAGAAAGGGTTCCAACCACCCCCATGTCATTCGGAGAGCACCTGCGGGCCAGGCATTCGCTTCCAGGTCTGCGTCGCCTGTTCAAAAGCATGGGCCAGTTGTAACACTCCAAGATCATCACGGTATCGACCAACTATCTGTATTCCAACTGGCAATCCATCTGCGGTGAAACCTCCGGGCACTGAGATGGATGGATGACCGGTAACGGTAATAAAGTAACAAGATTTCATCCAGTCTATAAATGTTTCCATTTTGACCCCGTTAATTTCGGTAACGTAACGCTGCTCGACATCAAACGGAGGCACTTGGCTCACAGGACAGATAAGGAACTCATAACGTTCCATGAAAGCGTGCATCTTCTGAAACAGTTCCATGCGTTTGACCTCCGCCCATCCAATTTCAGGTCCTGTGAGGCCTATACCCTGTTCGATATCCCAAATTAGAGTATCTTTCATTTGATCTCGATGTGCCTCCAACATGTCTCGTTTTCCAAGCTCTTGTCCCCAACCCCGCCATATCTTGAAAATCCTGTCCGCATCAGAGAAATCCGGCTCAGTATTATCTAGCTGGCATCCCATCGACTCAAATACACTCCTCTGGGAGTCGAACACTTTCGTTACACGCGGATCTACAGGTAGTCCTCCCAGGTCACGACTCCAAGCAATACGAGTCCCAGAAAAATCTCGATCTAGAGAATCAGCGAAGACTCCCCCCTGCTCTGTAATTGAAATGGGGATACGTGGATCCGGCCCTGCAATGACGCTCAGCATTAAAGCCGCATCGTCCACTGTGCGGGCCATTGGTCCCTGTACCGATGTTGGGGCCCATCCTGTTTGACTGGGCCACACAGGCACTCTGCCCGGGGAAGGGCGGAATCCAACCACATTGCAAAAATTAGCCGGATTTCGGAGCGAACCGCCTGTATCACTGCCATCAGCTATTGGCTGCATCCTGCACGCCAGCGCTACGGCAGCCCCGCCACTACTACCTCCACAAGTCTTGGTAACGTCGTATGGGTTAAGTGTTTCTCCAAAAACCTCGTTGTAGGTCTGGGAGCCCGCACCAAATTCTGGTGTGTTGGTTTTTCCGATGGTTATGGCTCCCGCTTGCCTCAAGCGAGTTACAATCAGGGCGTCTTGATCAGGAATGTAATCTTTGAACAACGGTGATCCGTAGGTTGTACGTATTCCTTTGGTAATCACTAAGTCTTTATGAGCAATTGGTAGCCCATGTAATGGTCCAATATAATCGCCACGCCCCAGTGTTGCATCAGCGGCATCTGCTGCATCGAGCGCCTGTTCTGGGGTAAGCGTTACGATTGCGTTAACTAGAGGGTTAACAAGCTCTATTTGGGCTAGATGCGCCTCTACAGCCTCTCTGGCAGAAATATCCTTATTACGAATTAAGTGAGCCAGTTCTTTAGCTGTGAGATAGCATATTTCTGAATATGGCAAGAGATGCTCCTTGATCAATGTTGGGTTAGTAGGAAGGGGATACACAAATCTTTAGATCCGTACACATGGTGGGCCCGCCAGGGTTCGAACCTGGGACCAATCGGTTATGAGCCGACCGCTCTACCACTGAGCTACGGGCCCGAAAGAATGCTTCGGTAGAGTAGCCGAGGGTATTTAGGGTGTCAAGGAAATACCCGCGTTTCCCCAACAGGGTAATCTGATTCACTCATACCGTTGACACCGGCATAGACCTAGGCTTAAATGCTCAAACTGGGTCAGTACTACACGTCGAGAATGGTGTGGCCATTCCTCCCGAGGGTTACAAAAGCATATGGCAGTATCAGAGAAAACAAAAATATTCATGGAGAAAGGCTCATGGATTCGTCGAATGTTCGAGGAGGGGATAGCCTTAAAACAGTTGTATGGTGACCATAACGTCTTCGACCTTTCTCTTGGCAATCCCGAGATGGAACCACCATCCCAGTTTACCAAAGAACTACGTGATATCGCTAACAACCCTGATCCAGGTAGTCACCGTTACATGCCCAACGCGGGGTACATGGAAACACGGGATGCTGTAGCTAAGCAACTCGCGGTCGAGACTGGGCTCAATTTCACAGCCGCCGAGATCCTCATGACAGTGGGGGCAGGTGGAGCACTCAATGTCATTTTGAAAACTCTCCTCGACCCCGGGGACGAAGTGGTCATTTTCGCGCCTTACTTTGTCGAATATATGTTTTATGCCGACAACCATGGTGGAGTTTGTCGCGTAGTGCCTACCGGAACGAACTTCCTCCCTGATATGGCAGATTTTGCTAACACAATTGGCCCGAAGACACGGATTGTTCTAGTAAGCTCGCCTGGTAATCCCACAGGTATTCTTTACGAGGCTCATATGCTCGCCAAGTTCGGAGAAATAATCTCGACTAAGGAACATGAGTTCGGGCGCGAAATATTCCTGATTAGCGACGAACCTTACCGGAAAATCCTGTTCGACGGAGTCGATTACCCTCAGGTGTTTTCCCATCACAAACGCACTATTGTAGCCACGTCTCATTCAAAAGATTTGGCGTTACCTGGAGAACGCATAGGTTTTATAGCCGTCAACCCGGACTACAACGATAAGACCGAACTTATGGATGGGCTAACTTTCTCCAATCGGACCCTGGGCTTTGTAAACGCCCCGGCAATTATGCAGCGCATAGTTGCTAAACTTCAGGGCGTGACCGTGGACGTGAGTCAGTACCAAAGTAAACGCGACTATCTTTATAGAGAATTGACACATATCGGATATTCTGTAGTGAAACCCCAGGGAGCCTTCTATATGTTCCCCCGCGCACCAATTGAGAACGACATCGAATTCGTGGCAGAACTACAGAAGCACAAGGTGCTGGTTGTCCCTGGACGCGGATTTGGTGTGCCCGGGCACTTTCGGATTTCTTACTGCGTTTCGGACCAGACTCTCGAACGTTCTGTGCCAGGATTCAAAGCAGCGTTTGAAAAATACATTGGCCGATCATCGTCAAATTAAAGGGAGAAGAATGTGACTGACGTAAGAATGGCAATTGCGGGTTCCGGATACATGGGACGCACCTATGCCGAAAGTTTGACCAGGTACACCGAGGGAGCGAAACTCGTGGCCGTCGCTCTTGGGACGAGGGCGAAAAAGCTTGCTGCTGATTATGGTGCTGAGTTGGAGCCTGATTTCAAATCCCTCGTAAACCGTAGCGATGTCGATGCAGTACTAGTTGCGACACCGCATCAGGCTCATGCCAAAGAGGTTATAGAGGCTGCAGAAAACGGCAAGCATGTTCTTGTCGAGAAACCCATGGCCACCAGCGCGGCTGACTGCGATGCGATGATCACAGCCTGCGAATCCGCCAACGTCACGTTGTCGGTCATTCAAACGCTAAGGTATCGTGGCGTTTTCTTACGGGCCAAGGAATTGATCTCCCAGGGCAGTATCGGAAAGGTTCGGATGATCCAAATGACGTCTCTCTGGGATAGCTATTTACCTAATAAACCCTGGGCGAATGAGGTCGAGAGTGGTGGCGCCATTTTGGATCGAGGTTCGCATTCGTTCGACATGCTGAGGTTGCTAACTGAGGACGATCCAGTCAGCGTAGATGCGTCGGTGAACTCCTTCTCAGGTGGCGCCTGGCAGGCCCTAAATGGTATGGCACAAGTGAGATTTTCTAAGGGCGCTATTGCCCAGTTGTGGATGAGCCACGAGATTCCCAAACCAGGGTTTGGCGAAGATCGAGACGTCCTGAAGATTTGGGGCAGCGAAGGGTTAATGGAGGTCCAACATTTCGGGAAGATCCGTGTTCTTACGGGAGACCAATGGAGGGAGGTCTGGGAGCAACCCACTTTCAACTACATCACCGATCCCATGAACCCATCACGACTCGAGGCCTTTTATACACAGACTCAGGACTTTGTGGATAGTCTCCGATTCGACAGGCCACCAACCGTCTCGGGTCAGGACGGTCGCGCAGCGGTCGAGATGGTTCACGCTGCCTGCCTATCCAGCCTCACGGGGTCATCTGTACGATTGCCCATGACCAGATCCAGGGGCGGTTCCCAATACGACAGCGCAACAGTACCCCGACGCTACATACAAGGGGAGTAATAGCACGTAACTGCCGTTTTGATCGTGTTTAATGGGGTGGGGCGTCCTTAAGGCCGAAGCCGGTTACTGGAACCAAGACGGTGTCGTCGCGTCCAATTGATTCACGTTGGATTAGTGATTCAAGCCCCGCGAAAGCGGCAGAAGATGTGGGTTCTGCAAATACGCCCTCCTTTTCGGCAAGGATCTTTTGCCAACGGACGATGCTCTCGTCGCTTACCGCTACCGCATCGCCACCGGTGGCTTCCACGATCGGACCCATACGATGAATGTGCGGTGGATCTACCACGGAGATTCCTCCTGCCACGGTATGATCAGCCATATCTAAAGACCACGGCTCGTTTTTGATGGCTGAGACCACAGGCATTACACTTGTGGATTGCACAATGTGGAGCCTCGGAATTCTAGGCATCCTACCCTGCTTAACTAGTTCCTCAAATCCCTTGAAGGCCCCTATGAACAGAGATCCATTTCCCACGGGAAACACAACGTGATCCGGCAGATCATTGCACATTTGGGTGGCCACTTCGTATGAGAAGCTCTTAATTCCCTCAGTGAAGAAAGGGCTCAAGGTATGCGATAGGTAGATAAGATTTTTTTCTTTGACAAATGTGCGTGCAGAAGTGGTTGCCGCTGCACGGGGTCCCGGGACAGGGTGGAGCTTTGCTCCGTACACACTAATCTGTTGGAGCTTGGCTGGGGGCGCCGATTCCGGTGCAAAAATGTGAGCCTGAATTCCTGCACGGGCTGCATACGCTGATACTGACGCACCGGCGTTGCCCGAGGAGTCTTCCACAATCTCGGTAGCTCCATATTCAACAGCGGCAGACATCATTACTGCTGACCCACGATCCTTGTAGGAGCCAGTTGGGTTGGCGAATTCCAGTTTGGCGAACAGGCGATCTAGACCAGTTATGTGACCAGATTGAGGGAGTTCCACTATGGGTGTGTTACCTTCGCCTAGGGTTATCGAAGCTGAGGGGTTGTGCAGAGGGAGTCGAATGCCCGAAGGCGGCACCTGGTCGGAGTATTCCACTTTCAATGTTGAACCGCATTTTGAGCATACCAGCGTACGCATATTTGCGGAGTGCTTGTTATAACATTGGGTGCAGGTCAGGGCGAAATGTGACAAGGGTTACCCCGTTAACCATGGAAGATATGAGTTCTAGTGCCGACAATCCAGTAGGAACCGGCTCTTTCGGATTATAGCATTGCGGACAAGGACATCGAGCCAGTGACCTATGGTCATTTTCCAATAATAATATGCTGGGTGAATTTGCTGTTTAAAGCAAGCCTAATTGTTATTTCCTCGATAACCTTAAGATGGAATTCTATTGGGTAGCATTGTAAGAGACCCAAATGGAATGATATCGTTGCCCAACTCGAACCCGCCCAGAGAGGTTGCCGATAACAAAAAAACATCCCCTCATAATCCAAGCATTATCTGAAGCCACCGGAACATTCATACTTGTGGAAGCGGCGGCAGGGTCGGTGATGCTAGTCGATCTCCACAGACCAATTGCCTCTTCTTGGTTACCGGCCGTTATTGCTGGATTTGCTGTCGCGATGGTTGTGTACCTGTGCGGGCCCATTTCAGGAGCTCACATTAACCCCGCAGTCACTATGGGAATGATCCTAGACCGTCGAACCACTTTAGCCGAGGGTGTAATCTACTGGTTGGCCCAGACACTTGCAGCGGTCGCAGCATCAATTATGCTCAAAACGACCCTTGGTTCTGTATCTGAGCTTGGGGGGCATTCTCCATCCGAAAGCATAGCTCAAGCTGTGGCAATGGAGATTTTCCTTACCTTCATGCTCATGACGGTAATCATAGTGGTTGTGAATAATCAAGACCGCTTTCATTATATTTCTGGAATTGCTATTGGATCTACAGTCTGTTTTGGAATTTTGATAGGCAGCCCCATATCAGGAGGTTCAATGAACCCAGCTCGTTCGTTTGGACCAGCTGCCGTTTCATGGTCATGGGCTCACCATTGGGTGTACTGGGTAGGTCCGGTAACGGGGGCTATTATGGCAACAGTTAACTGGCATTTAATCAAATCATTACTGATTTTCATTAAGACCAGGTGGAGTGATCACAATGGGAAGCAAAATCCCTCTTGACCAGTGTCTATCGTCACAAATCACGAATATCATCGACTAGCAGTTACCAGATCCCACTGGCATTTGTTTGGAACAAACAAGAAAAATCAGAGAAACAATTCATGAAATGGTCTTAGAACTGATTGAACAACACACGGACACGTAGTAATTTCACTCGTGCCCACGTATCACAAGATAAATAATGGAGAGGTGTCCTTGTACAAGAACGATCGGATGCGACGGTAGGCCTACTATCACAGTAGCCACTCATCCAAATCTTACTTAAAGGGAGGGGCCCCTAGTGTTCAGCAGCACCAAGGGCCCGCTCAAGGAGGAGCCAGTGCCACTATAGAAAGCTCTGAGAGGGACGTCTTTTTAACTATTTAAGCACTGGCATCTTCACACTACATTATATTCCGCTTATTGGCAAGTCCTATACAACATGTTGCATAATTTGCGACGAAGTCGTGTAAAGTCATGAGATGTCATCAGGCACTTAGGACGTGTCGCCAAACTTGGGTTTTGTAACAGCCCGAATCAATCTTTAGCAGTCATTAAAACACTCGAGCTTGATGCGTTGACTGCGATTGTCACAGGTGTGACAATCGCGTACAGAACGATTGATAGCCACCATCCCACAATTGGTACCCACAGTCGTGCACAAAATTTTCTATACATACATAGCACTTATGTTGTCGGTCACTGGATGTTTGACAGAAACGAAAACACCTAGCCCCACTCAACCATCCGTGGCATCCACAGTAACCAATTCAGAGCAGAATCTCATGATGGCATTAGCTACAACGGACATTGCGTTGGGACCAAATAGATTCGCCTTTGGTGTTCTGAGCAAAAAAGGAGCTATCAGAATTCCTGAACTATCCGTTGCGTTTACGTATCTGGACACGACGCCAAGTACAGTAAGTCACATCGCAACAGCCTTATTCACTGAGTGGCCCACCGGAGCGGCAGGTATCTACGTCACTGAAACATCCTTCGACCGCACCGGCAGGTGGGGAGCCATCTTAGAAATCATGTCCGCACCTGGTACAAAATCAATTGGCCAAGTCGATTTCTTAGTACGTGAAAAAAGTGTGTCACCTGGCATAGGTGATGTCCCCCCCGCCAGTAAGAACCGAACGCAGGAGGACGTGACAGAATTGATCCAACTCACCACTGCGCCAATCCCCGATCCAGATCTATATCACCTCAGCGTCGCATCCGCCATGGACAACGAAAAACCAACAGTCATTACTTTCGCAAGTCCTGCATTCTGTTCAACGGCCACATGCGGGCCACAAGTATTAATTCTATCCGCGGTCAAAGATCGATACAAAAACGAGGCGAATTTCATACACATAGAAGTCTTTGACAACCCAGTCGAAATGGGTGGGGACATTGAAAAAGGAACTCTTTCACCATTAATCCAGGAATGGAATTTGCCGTCGGAGCCGTTCACATTCGTGTTAGACTCCAGCGCCAGAGTCGTCGGTAAGTTTCAAGGATTCGTGACAGAAAGAG
>JASMAO010000116.1 GCA_030754315.1 SAR202 cluster bacterium | reverse complement strand
GTACATGTATTTAAGTTAAAACTTAAGTATAAGTTCAGCGAACATTAAAAAAAGAGAGAAATAAAAATTATGAAACTAATAACAGTTCCTTATGATGTAAATCATATTCATTATTAAGTTGAAATGCCTACACCTCTTCAGTACCTAACCTATCTTGAAGATCAACTAGTACATTTGTAAATCTAAATTTGTTTTTTACTTGGGTTTAAATTTGATTCTACTATTTCAATTGCCAGGTTATGTTGTATTCTGCATCTGCATTGTCAACATGGAAAGGCAATGAATACTCAAAGACCCTAAGCAGATCCTACTTTACTAGAATGTGGTGTTTTGATAAAATAGAAATTGCCCAATCCCTGCTTATACCTGAGCAATACTGCAATTATGATCCACTTTGATATCTGGAAATACTGAAATCTGGAGAAATTGAAATGAAACGTATTGGACTATTAATTTTTCTGGTTGTTTTGGCTGCTGATTCTATCTGGGGAGAGGTTATTGAGATTCTCGATCTCAACCCAAGAACAGAACTGGAGAAAGCTCTAGGTGAAAATGTTGGTGATTCCGTTATCATCGCAAGCGATCAACAAAATCGAAGTTACCCGTCAATTTTCCAAGCGTGGAATGGAATTGAAAATGGAGCAGATGAAGATGTGATAAGTCTCTTAGCTCGGCATGACCTTGCTTTTGCCCATCCACATGCCCTATTAGGAATCACTTGGAATATATCCCAAGTCCAACCATACCAAGGGTTAGAAATAGATTTGAATCCAGACCAGCTGAATATTGCTCGGAAAAGAAAACAGCAGTTATTGTTCTTAAACTCCAATCTAAGACTGCTGGTCGAACTTCGATTTAGAGATGCCCCATATCTTTCAGAAACTAACGAAAAAACGGTCGAACATTGGTGGCAGGTTGGCTTTTACCCTCCTAATTCGCCCTTCTGGTTGAAGGACAGCAACGGACAACATGTAATTGGTTGGGGAGAAGATACCAATGTTAACGGTAAAATCGATCAGGATGACAAAGTACTGCACTACCTAATTGATTTCACCCAAGAATCGGTTCAGGAATTGATAGCAGAAAAAGCCTTAGAGCTAAAAAAATCAGGATTATTTGACGGAATTATGCTCGACTGGTGGAATGAAGATTTTGCCACTACTGCAGAAATTGGCGACTGGTCAAGAACGGTTTTAACCTTGGAGAAGGAATTGACAGCTCGGATCGCTATCCTACGGAAAATTCGGTCCAAAGTCGGAGATGATTTCCTAATTATGGTCAATTCTAATAAGCGTAAAATACCTCGTTCGGCATCATACGTGAACGGCGTTTTTATGGAATGTGATAAAGACAAATATGATAGAGGATATAATCTGTTTGAGATTAAGGAAATGGAAAACGCCTTACTTTGGGCAGAACAAAATCTCAAACAGCCTCGCATTAATTGTTTAGAAGGATGGAGAGTAGTAACAAAATACAACGGGAATCGAGCAATAAGAATTGCTGAAAGGAATAGTGCTTTAAATCAGAAGTGGATGCGTATGATCACATCCCTAAGCTTAACCCATTCAGACGGATATGTTTTGTTTGCTGATGATAACGCCATGCCAACACCAGATCATCTGCATAATTGGTATGATTTCTGGGATGTAAATTTGGGATATCCGATCGGTATGAAAGCGAAATTATTTCAAGAAACAGAAGGGTTATTCATCCGTGAGTTTGAACTAGGATGGGTAGTCTATAATCGGAGTGGAAAGACGCAATCCATCAATTTTGACGAAGAACTAACCAAAGTTGGTCATCGGGAAGCAAAAAAACGTCATCAAGTGGAAAATCTCGATGGTGCTTTATTTCAAAAACCTCAAGTAATAGAGGAAACAACAGGACCAGAACCACAAAAAATTAACAGGTGATGTCAATAGTGATGGTGGTGAGATAGTTTAATTTATTGTCAAGTTAATGTTGATCTTGGCATCTGCAATAATTAACATAGAATTGGCAGAACATCTAACAATCAATAAAGAGTTCAGACGTGATCTTTTGAGTCTATATCAGATCTTCAACTAGATCCTGAAAGACTAACAATATAACTGCTAGACTGTGCGAATTCTCTGCTTGAATGGAATATGTTTACAGGCATTAATCCCGTACGGGGTAATCAGGCGGGTATCAACGGCCCTTATGCCATTATTTAGTTAAGTGGCAACTCTTCGATAGTTTTTTATTATATTCATGAGTTGGAGAGTAAAGACGCGGACTTTTGGGCATGCGTGGATTTGGCCGTATTAAAAGGTAAAAAAACAAGGATGTTGTCTGAGGTTTATTTGTTTGGGTTTATTAGTGTGTCGGTGACATTGCTGGTTTGTGTTGGGTCAGTGTGGGCAGAGGAGAATTATAGTGAGCTGGTGTATCCTGGTGAAGATGGAAAGCTGGTATATACGCCGGATGAAAAGGGCAATGTGATTCCCGATTTTTCGCATTGTGGGTATATGGGAGGTGGTGTGGCATTGCCAGATATGCCGGTGGTGATGACAGTGGAACCACAGGCGGAAAGGGATGATACGGAGCGGTTGCAGGCGGCGATCGATAAAGTGTCTGAGCGAGCAGTAGGCGCCAATGGGTTTCGTGGAGCGTTGTTGCTCAAGCGAGGGGAATATCGGATTGATGGGACACTTCAGGTAAGGGCGAGTGGGGTGGTGCTGCGTGGTGAAGGAGAAGGTGAGGATGGGACGGTGCTGATTGCGACTGGGACGGACAAGCGCACGCTGGTTGAGTTTGAAGGGCGTGGTCGCAGTCCTCGCGAGGTGAATGGCACGCGGCAGGCGATTGTGGACGATTATGTTCCGGTGGGAGCACGGGCGTTTGAGGTGGCGGATGCTTCGGATTTTGAGATAGGCGATCAAGTGATTGTGCACCGGCCGAGTACGGCAGAATGGATTGCGGCAATTGGTATGGATCGCATTGAGATGCCAAAACCTACTGTGGTGCAGTGGAAGCCGGGGACTTATGATTTAAAGTTTGATCGAGTGGTGGTGGTAATAGATGGCAATGAGATTACGGTTGATGCACCCATGGGCAATGCTTTTGAGCGTGAATATGGTGGTGGATGGATCTATAAATATGAATATTTGGGTCGGATTGAGCAGGTGGGCATTGAGAATTTGCGCGGTGTATCGGAATTTGATGACCGCGAGAAAGATCGCCGGCGAGAAGGCGAGTTTGTCGATGAAGATCACGGCTGGAATTTTGTGGTGTTTTCTCGGGTTAAAAATGCCTGGGCACGACGGGTGACGTCGGTTTATTTTGGTTATTCGTGTGTGACCGTTGGATCTCAGGCCAAGTGGATGACGGTGCAGGATAGCCGGTGTTTAGATCCGGTGTCGCAAATTACTGGGTCGAGGCGCTATTCATTTCCTGTTCACGGGCAGTTATCTTTGGTGCAGCGGTGTTATACTCGGCGGGGACGTCACGACTATGTGCTTCACGCACGGGTACCAGGGCCAAATGCTTTTGTAGATTGTGTTGCCGATATCGCGCATTCAGATACAGGACCACACCACAGGTGGTCGGTAGCCACGCTGTTTGACAATGTGATCGTAAAAGGCAATGCGATTAATGTGCAGGATCGGCAAAGTTCAGGCACAGGACACGGTTGGGCTGGGGCTCAAAAAGTACTGTGGAATTGTGAGGCTGAGAGTTTTGTGGTTCAGAGTCCGCCAACGTCACAAAATTATGCCATTGGCTGTATTGGCAAGAAGAGAGATGGCAGGCACGAACGTGAGGCTGCCCATTGGGAGTCGCACGGTAAAAAGGTGAGTCCGCGCAGTTTGTATTTTAAACAACTGGAGGATCGGTTAGGAGTGGAAGCATTGGGGAAGGTGAGATAGCAGGGGGCAAAGGATGCGGTGCTCTTATAGAAACATTGCAGGGTCAGGATGTACAGGTTCGTGATGCTTCGGCACAAGCATTAGAGAAGATAGGCACACCAGAAGCACTGAAAGCAGTCAAGGGATATGAATCACAACAGTAATATACTGATGGTGGTATATACGCGTCTGGTAATGTACGGGTGTCAGCCGTTAGTTCTGAAGAGCAAGCTAGCCCACCATATTTCTGATAAAGTTTTGAAGTAGCTATTCTGTATTTAAGTTAAAACTTAAGTACGAGGGCACCCGATCTGATTTTAGGTGTTTTGTAAAAAACAAAAAAAGTGAATGGGAACTTTATAGGATATATTATATAGGTGACGTCTTAGTTAGCATTTAAAATAATTAAGGTGAAACCCTAATGATATTTTTTAATCATGGAGACTGAAAAGATGTTAAATCCACGCAGGATCAAGTTGGTTAGTATGATCTTAGCAATTCATGTCCTAATTTGTTTTGCCATTGTCAAAACTGAAGCGCAAGAGATTGAAGATCTGAAACAAGTAATCAGAAAGTTTTCCGACGATTCTCAAGTCCATCAGAATGCTATTGAGTCTTTGGTTGACCTAGGAAAACCAGCAGTATCTACCCTGATCCAAGCATTACAGGATCAAGATGTGCGTCGTCGTGTGGCATTGGCATTAGGGAAAATAGGATCAGTAGATGCTGTGCCTGCTCTGATTCAAGCACTACAAGACAAAGACATAAATGTCCGTGCTTCAGCAACAAGGGCATTGAAAGAAATAGGTACGCTTGGCGCACTTAATGCAGTTAAGGGATATGAATCACGACAATAATATGCCGACAGACATACTTGGAAGGGGTAAATTATGAAGAACCAGCGGTTTCTCTATTTGTTGTTGATCACCATGTTGACCAACAATGTTCTAGGCATGGCGGAAACCTTGGATTTACGTCAGGCAACCCTTGTCATATCAGATGACAATACCGTTGTCAAAACAGCGCAGCACATGCTTGTGGAAGAAATCGCCAAGCGTACTGGCATCCATTTACCCCATGCTGCAACGATGGGTGACGGGATGGCCACCGCCATTATTCTCTGCCGGATGAATAAACTCTACACGCCATTAAATGAATTTATACGATCCATGAACGTGCCTGAGAAAGCAGAGGGCTATGCAATAGCCATCCAGAACGAGGGTAAGGCTCCCATTGTCGTACTCGCTGGACGGGATGAACGCGGTGTACTCTTCGCGGCTGGGCGGCTCCTCCTGCAATTGAGGATGGATAAAGGCCAGCTCGAACTCCCGGCGGACAACCAAATTGCTACGGCGCCGCGTTATCCCTATCGCGGCCACCAGATAGCCTATCGCGGCCTAGCCCATTGTTATGATGCGTGGACTCCTAAAATGTACGAGCAATATATGCGGGAGCTGGCGGTGTTTGGCGCAAATGCCTTTGAAAGCACTTCTTTTGGCGCCCCGGAAGGGGATGTCGGATTTCATGCTAAGCAATCCAACGGGGAAATGCTTGCGGCGTGGTCACGTATATGCGATGAATATGGTTTCGATTTCTGGCTATTCGAAGAAGCGTTGGGGGGACAAGGAAACTCCGAGGAAGAACTCGAGAGGGCCATCGAAAACAAACTGAATACGCTACGCCAAATGCCGAAAGTTGATCATATCTGCCTAACCGGCGGGGATGGCGGCACCACGCATAGGCATCCCGATCTCATGTTAGCATGGACGGGACGCTTCGCTGAGGAGGCAAGAAAGATCTATCCTGATGTAGGCATTTGGGTTTCCAACCAGGGATTCTGCCCAGAGTTGAATAACAGCTTCTTTGCGTATTTTCAGCGCGAGCAACCCGATTGGGTGACGGGAGTGGTTTATGGCGCCTGGTCGCGTATTCTCCTGGACGAACAGCGTGACCGCGTCCCTCAACAATACCCCATCCGGCGTTATGCTGATATTGGTCATTGTGTGCGCGCTCAGTATCCTGTTCCTGGTTTGGATCGTGCTCTGGCGCAAACCCTGGGACGCGAACCTTTTGCTCCCCGCCCACGGGGCCATGCGCGAATCCACAACCTTTTCGACGAATATGCCGATGGTTTTGTGACCTACTCGGATGGTATTGGGGATGATGTTAATAAATTTGTGTGGACCGCCCTCGGCTGGGATCCAGAGCGCGACCTCAACGCGATCATGCTCGACTATGCTCGTTTCTTTTTTGGTTGGGATCGTGCGGAGCGGGTACGGAAAGGGCTGTTCATGCTTGAGGCTAACTTCAGCGGACCCTTGGCCGAAAACGAGGATATCGAAGCTACCTACGTCCTATGGAAAACCCTTGAAGAGGAAGCCAATGAAGCTTTATTGAACAACTGGCGATTTCAGTCGTGCCTCCTGCGTGCTTATTATGATCACTACACGCGGCTTCGACTGCTAAAAGCCAACGCAATTGAGGAGCGTGCCTGTGCCGCGCTGCGCAGGGCCCCGGAAGTTGGAGTCGAACAAACCATTGCCACCGTGCGCGCCCTACTGGCCGAATCTGACCAGAACAGTTACACGGATACGCTAAAAGCGCGTATCGTGGAACTCGGCGCGGCGCTTTACGATAGTATCGGCGCCCAATTAGACAGTGCCAATTATTATGCTGAAACCCCTGAGCGTGGCGCTGTACTCGATTTCCTCGACACGCCACTCAATAATCGGCTTTGGATCGAGGACGAACTTGACGCTATCCTTACCGGCCGGTTTACGGCAACAATGCCTGAATGCGCTGAAGGCAGTGATGTTCGGTTGCTCCGTCTGGCCCGCGTAGCGGATTGGGAAGATCCTGGTTCCGGCGGTTTCTACGATGATTTGGGGTGCTCCTGGAAACAGCCGCACTTGGTCAAGCCACACCCCCTGTGGGACGACCCAGCCGGTATAACCACGCCGCTCGAAGGGCATTCCTTCGAAAAGGGCGCGCCCAACCGGCTTTCCTGGACGGATACGGAAGATGCTTTATACGCCGCTCCCCTTGTACTGCGCTATGATGGCCTTGATCCTAATAGCGCCTACCGTGTCCGCGCCACCTACCTTGGCCGCTACAATGCAACGATCCGTCTTGTAGCCGATGGCGCATATGAGATTCACGGCGCCTACGGCCATACACTTGAAGGAGTGCGCGACACGGTTACTTATGGTGACAGTGCAGCTGTGCTCAATCCGGCGGAAAATACCCCGCCCCCGGTGGTCACCCCCCTTGAGTTCGCCATACCGCGTAAGGCTACACAAGACGGTGAGCTCGAACTCGCATGGCAGCGGCTCACAGGACGCGGTGCGCAAGTGGCCGAAGTCTGGCTGATCAAGGCTGATCAAGCCATTGAACGAAACGGGCTCAAAGGAAATGTGCGTGCTAGGCGAGGCTCCGAACAGCGATAGTGGAACAGGGGATCAAGCAGTCAATCATCCAATGGACAGCCTCACTCCCCGATACCAATCGGGCAGACCGTAGATATGCCATGCTGCAGAATACGCAAACCTTCAGACTCTGTGAAGCGAAACCAGCCACCGGCACGTATTCGTATCATGCTCATATCACCTACTTCAAGGGTGCAATCTATACTATGCAGAGTAACCATCCAAGCGACGAGGACACACCCGGACAACGCGTACTCATGAGACGCTCAATTGATGAAGGGGAAGCATGGAGCGAACTGGTTGAATTGTTTCTCTCGCTGGATCGTGTTGATGCCGCCTGGTCCGTTCGATTCATGAGGATGGGGCCGAGATGGTGGTGAGTTGGCATAAGCTGAGTGGGAGTATGCAGCCCGTGGGGCTTGATAGGCAAACGGTATCC
>JASMAO010000115.1 GCA_030754315.1 SAR202 cluster bacterium | reverse complement strand
ATGGCCAAGCCACAATTCATTGTTCCCTGTTCTTTTTGCCAACAGGGCATCCAGCCAGCCGTCTTGGTTAAAATCTCCCAAACCAACATCAAAGACTGCTGTTTCATCCGACATGGATTGACTGTCGTCTTTTATGAAGGTTCCAGCCCCGAATGGCACGTCGATCACAAATTGCCATACTGTCGTACTTCTCAAGGTGTTACCACTGGCGTCTTGAATCCCGGTCGTCAGGGTGACGCTCACTGTCTCCCCAATAACGAAGTTTGTGTCAGGATCGAATGTGATGGTATCGGTACCACCACCACTGAAACTGCCAGAAACTAGCCCTGATTTAGAACCGTTGACAATGAACGTAGTCGTGGTCGCAGTATCGCTGTCAATGTTGGCGCTGAACTGCACCACGATATTAGCTGTTGTGGATACATTCAGGGCATTAGCGGCGGGTGTTTTGGAAAGGATGGTTACGTTCGCAGCAGCCCCTACAAGCGTAAGTGGATCAATGCTGATAAGTAGCAGGATCAGCGAAAAGAGCCAAGTTATTTTCAGTCGTAGGCGCAGTCTCGCTAGTTGGCTCACCAAAGGTTCCATTTCTACGTGGCTTTCATCCGCAGTATAGCCTAGGGGGCAAGGGCGGGGGTGTAGGGTAGGGGATTAGGCGGAGAGTTGGCCTACGAATCTTGGTCACAAAATGGTCACGAACTGTTTGGGATTGGCCGGTATTGGGTTTGGTTGGAGGGTTGGTTTGGAGTATACCCTTCGCATTGTGGCAGTTGAAGAGAAGAAGAATTGACAAGAGTATCTCTGGAGGGGACTAAGGCTCGAGGAAATATAAGTTGCGTTCAGTCATTCGCTCCCCAAGCAACGCGATGATGATTTAACAATTCAGAAATATAAACCACACTCCACATGACTGCCAACCTCGTATACAATCGCTTTTATGGCCAAGTGGACCGTCATAGTAGTTGTTGAAGGAATAGTAATAATTGGACTGATCCTATTGCTGTTGAGATAGTTGGTTCTGAGTGCAGTACTGAGGGTTCCTTCTGGGCGCGGCGGATTTTAAACTCCACGCCTCAAAACTTTCCCAGGCCTCGCTCCGGTATGTTTACCCTTCGACACGACGAGTTCGCCATTAACCAATACGTATGGTATCCCTGTAGGGTATTGATGTGGGTCTTTGAAAGTCGCTCGGTCGATTACGGTATTGGGATCGAATATCACTATGTCGGCAATATGTCCTTTAGCGATAGTCCCACGATTCTTAAAGCGCATTCTTTCCGCAGGAAACCCAGACATCTTGTATACTGCTTCTTCCAATGTGAGGATGGACGGCTTTTCACGCACATAGCGACCTAAGATTCTAGGGTATGTCCCATAGAATCTGGGATGCGGGCGTTCCCTACCGTAAACGCCGGTCGGAGAGATGGCGTTGCCATCAGATCCGATCATCGCTTGGGGATGACTTAGGAAAAAGCGCACGTCAATTTCTTTTCTGTTGTGTATCACCACCCCAACGTTGTTGTCCTCCTCATCGATAAGAGCCAGCATTGTTTCTTCTCCACTCATATTCCGGGCGGAGGCGATCTCTGCGATAGATTTTCCGATCGCATACTGATTGGCTTCGGTGTTTACGAATGCGATCACGAGCTTGTCCCACTCTAATGGTAGCCCTTTGAAATAACCTTTGGCTGTGTCTTCTACGGCCCGTTTCCGTGTCGATGAGTGCCTTAACCGTTTCAACATCTTGTCAACGCTACCTTCTTGTAACCATTCAGGCGTGAGTTGTTGGAGATGCGTTCCTGCTGCGGTGTATGGGTACATGTCGTACGTAGCATCTAAACCCTCAAATCTCGCTCGATCTATCGCTTCGACCATCTTCGGAGCCTCCCCGTAGGCACGTGGGTCAATAATTGCCATATGGGAATATTGAGTTGGAACTCCAGCTTGTCTCCCAATATCTACACACTCTTCAACTGCCTTAATATGGTTACCTGACCATGCACGGGCGTGCGAAGCATAAAAAACGTTTTCGTAAGGTGCCACTGCCTTCATCAATGCGACTAGTTCGTCTGTAGTTGCGTAACTAGAAGGTGGGAGTGTAAGCCCTGTGGTCAGGCTAAAAGCCCCTTGTTCCACTGACTCTGCAGTAAGTCGCTGCATCTCGCGTAGCTCGTCTGGGTTAGGGGGACGGTTTTCGGTTACTCCCGCCATGACACGGATAGCGCTGTGGCCTACCTGTGGCGCCGCGTTCAAACTGATTCCATTAGTCTCGAGCCGGTTTGCCCAACCATCAAGGTCTGTCCAATCCCACACGACTCCAGTTGAATGTGCTCTCATCGCCCGCTGAGATCCTTGTTTAGCCGGATAAGGAGAGAAGCTACAATTGCCGACGACCTCTGTAGTCACACCTTGGTGGATTTTGCTTTCGGCACCCGGATCGTCCAACAGAGAGCGGTCCGAATGTGAATGCATATCTATGAACCCCGGTGCGACAACGTGCCCAGTCACGTCTATAGTGCACTCTGAATCGGCATCTACCAATGACCCGATCGACTCGATTCGTCCTTTCAAGATGCCAATATCTGCAGGGTATCGGCGCTTTTTCGTACCATCAATCACTATGCCATTTCGTAAGATCAAATCGAATGCCATTATCTTGCTTCAACCTCAAACATATTTCGTATTTTTAATCTGAAGCCTAACACCTTCCTAGGCTTCAACTTACACAGGTTTGGCCTGGGAGTCAGCGCTACGAGAGAAATTCGTTTATTGCTGAACACAACATCTCGTGATTCTTCGAGCCAATCAAGACGGTCTTCCCATCCTTTAGTGTCAGACGGACTCCCTGGTCTCCGCTAACGTTGTATGCTTTGCCCTTTTTCCCATAACGGATGCCCCAGCCTCCATAGTCTCGAAGTGGATTGTAGGTTGTGGCTTCTACTTTCATGATGTCTTCAAAACCAAATACTACCCATTTTCGGTGGAATGGTCGGAAACGGATGCACACTCCACAATTCCTCACGCTTTTATCTAGACCTGTACTGTACATGAACAGAGGGAGACCGCCTCCCACAATGGCTACAAATACGAACAGTACGTAGTCAGGGACGGGGTTGTTGCCGAACGGCAAGTCCAAAACGAGTTGCTGGAATACAGCCCAGATGGAAATTGCCGGACCTATTAGAATCAGCATCCATAAATACCACTGACGGAATCGTTGTTTCTCTGAATATAATGGCCCACTTGGCTGCATGAATCACCTTCTTGTGTTAATCCCTCATAATATGAAAATAATCCTATTGATTCGAGATTATCCAATCCATGGAAAGCGCAACGTTGGCTGGTTGGAGTAGCGGTGCATAGTCAATTTTATTTCCGTGACTGTGCCTGGCGTAAGATGGATTGAGCAGTAGCTGTCACTCACATCCGTCATTTGTCCGTTTGCCCTTGCTGTGACGATTTGGTGTTCTCCATATGCGCCCCCCTGTACGATCACGGTGTATCCTTCAACTTGACTGACGTTGGCGAAAGTGATCGCCGTTTCTGTTGCCGTCATTTGAGTAACGAGAGCGGCTACGTTTTCGGGGATTCCTGCACGATGGCGCTGCGGATCGAAGTAGCGCACGCGCGAGTGAAGGGGGTGCCCTTCTCGACCGGTGGGCAGCCCTCCAAGCATTAGTTGAGTCAGCGTTCCTGTAATTGCAGGGGTAAGGTGATTCATGTCGTCAGACATTCTGGTATCTGGCGAGGCGGTATCTAGCCTAACGCCATCCATCTTTGATCGAACAGACTTAAGGTCGCCTTCCAGGGCGTCGACAGGATAGCTCTCATTCTGACCGTCTAGGAAATCAAGCCAGTCATTCGTTACCCGTTTGCGGTCTGATTTGTCCATCGACCAGTAGTAGATAGCCAGAGCACCTTCGTCGAAAGGTTTGTCTCGGAAGTCGTACCAGCCGTCATTGCCATAC
>JASMAO010000114.1 GCA_030754315.1 SAR202 cluster bacterium | reverse complement strand
ATGAGCGTGTCTCTGTTGTCAGTATAGCTTAGGTGGGAAAGCTACTAATTAGCAGGCGGGTTGATGTCTGACTTTTGTTGCATGTCATGGTCATTACCACTAGGGCCGGGAAGGCGTCCTTTCCGGTTTAATGCTACTGCTCATGCCTTATGTTTAGGACAAAATGCGTTCAGGAAAATGGAGAGGGAATTATCTGTAGGTATCGGAACGGGTTGTTGACTCTCTCACCTAGCGAGGAGTAGCATCGATACGGATTAGGGGTTGCGAGTTGAGACTACTGTGCTTGGTTGATCCGTGGAACTGCTTCGGCCATTTGAATCGCTGTTATCCTCGTTGTTTTCTAAGCGCCGTGGTTGTATGTTAATCCCCAGCCCAAAACTCTCCCATAAATCACGCCTATATCAAAGGAGAAGGAGTAGTCGTTATGACAACTAACGATCCAAGTGTCCCTCAGGTTGGAGACGTGAGCGATGCACTTGAATGGCGATGTATCGGACCACATCGTGGCGGACGTGTGGTAGCTGTAGCTGGTGATCCTTACAACTCCAATGTTTTCTATTTCGGTGCCTGCGCCGGTGGGGTGTGGAAGACCATCGATGGTGGTACATACTGGGAAAACATCTCCGATGGATTTTTCAATACGGCCGCAGTGGGTGCCATTGCTGTAGCTGATTCTGATCCCAACGTTATTTATGTAGGTACAGGAGAATCATGCATCCGTGTAGACGTTTCTCATGGGGACGGAGTCTATAAGTCGACTGACGGTGGGCAGACTTGGACACATGTGGGACTGACGGATACTCGGCATATCGCTCGTATCCGAGTTCACCCTGAAAACCCGGATCTAGTTTACGTTGCCGCGCTTGGTCATGCGTACGGGCCGAATCAACAGCGGGGTGTGTTCCGGTCGACTGATGGAGGAAAGAATTGGGAGCAGGTTCTATTCAAGAGCGAGAAAGCCGGGGCCATCGATCTCTGCATGGACGCAGTGAATCCGCGTGTACTATACGCTTCCATATGGGAAGGACATCGAAAGTTCTGGGAAATATCTAGTGGTGGACCGGATTCTGGTCTTTACAAGTCCACGGATGGGGGTGATTCCTGGGTCGAATTGACCGATAAACCAGGCATGCCTAACGGTATAAAAGGCCGTATCGGGGTAGCGGCTTCGCCTGCAAAGCCTGGCAGGGTATGGGCGCTCGTTGAAGCAGAAGAAGGTGGGCTGTTTCGGTCGGATGACGGGGGAGAGACATGGGAGAAGCTCTCTGACAGCGCCGATATTCGAGGTCGGCCATGGTACTTCACTCATATTTTTGCAGATCCCCAGAATTCGGAGGTCATTTGGGATCTCTGCTATAGCGTCTGGAAGTCCACAGATGGAGGTCGCACCTTCTCTCAGGTAACGACTCCCCACGGCGATAATCACGACTTGTGGATAGATCCACGTAACCCTCAGCGTATGATCAATGGAAACGATGGGGGAGCTTGTGTTTCTTACAACGGCGGTGCCTCTTGGTCAAGTATATTTAATCAGCCAACAGCGCAGTTTTATCATGTAGCTGCTGACAATCATTACCCTTACAGGGTGCATGGAACGCAGCAGGACAGCAGCGCAATCAGAGTACCAAGCAGGTCATACAGAGGTGCAATACTGATGTCAGATTGTGACCCTGTTGGGTTCTCAGAGAGCGGTGACATTGCTGTCAAGCCAGACGATCCCGAAATCTCCTATTCTGTCTATCCCGGTGGAATAATAAACCGTTTCGACGCCAGGACAGGACAGGAGCGCCTCGTCAACGTTTGGCCGGAATCCCACGGAGAGTCACCTCCTAGGAACGACAAATACAGGTTCAACTGGAAGTTCCCAGTAGTGTTTTCCCCTCATAATCCCAACGTACTCTACGTGGCTGGAAACGTGGTGTTCAAAACGACGAATGATGGAACTTCTTGGGATGAGATCAGCCCCGATCTGACGCGAAACGATACGACAAAGCAAGACGTCTCCGGTGGTCCCATCACATTAGATGGAGGGTCGGCGGACATCTATTGCACGGTGTATGCTTTTGCCGAATCCCCACGTGAAGAGGGCGTATTATGGGCTGGCACTGACGATGGGTTGGTTCACATCTCACGTAATGGTGGAGGAACTTGGGAGAACGTGACTCCACATGATTTTCCCGAGTGGACTATGGTGTCCGTGATAGAAGCCTCTCCACATGATGCTGCTACGGCGTACTTGGCTGGCACACGGTACAAGCTAGATGATAACAGGCCATTTCTATTCAAGACGAATGACTACGGTAAAACATGGCACAAGATAATCAACGGTATACCCGACGATGACTTTACCAGAGTCATACGTGAAGACCCTGGCAGAAAAGGGTTACTCTACGCTGGTACGGAGACCAGCGTTTACGTCTCGTTAGATGACGGTGCATCTTGGAATCCTTTGCGATGCGCTCCTGTGGGTAAGTCTAGGCAGGGAAATCCGACAGGCCTAGGTCAGGGTTTGCCGATAGTTCCAGTATATGACCTGACCGTTAAGGATCACGACCTAATCGCTGCAACTCACGGACGTTCGTTTTGGATATTGGATGACTTGACCCCGTTGCATCAGACAGATAAGGGTGTTCTTCAGGCATCTGTTCACGTTTTCAAGCCCAGACCTACGTATAGATTCTTAAACAACTCTCGTTCATCGTTCGGTGGATTTCCCGGAAAAAACTATGAGTTAGAGACAGGAACACCAGTGACACGCTATCAGAAGCAAACTGGTGATGGGGGTACTCAACTTGTGTATTTAGATGCGGGAAAGAATCCGCCCGACGGAGTGGTGATGACCTATTATCTGGACAGAGAGCCTGAAGAAGAAGTACGGCTGACCGTATCTGATTCAAACGGGAATCAAATCAAGGTCTTTTCAAGCGAAAAGAATGATACGTGTGTGCTCAAAGCGAAGGCAGGGTTCAATCGTTTTGTGTGGGATATGAGATATCCTGCTTCAGATAAACTCTCAGACGACGGAGGCGCCCTGAGACCCGAGGTAACTGTGGGTCCTCTGTCACCCCCAGGCAACTACCGTGTTGAGATCTCCACTGATGGACAGAGCTCCTCCGAATCATTTGAAATTCTCAAAGATCCGCGTATTTTGGCAACCCAGGACGATCTGGAAGCGCAGTTCGAACTTTTGATTAAGATTCGAGACAAGATCTCTGATATACATAATGCTGTAGACAGACTTCGGAATATTCGGATCCAGGTCAATGAATGGGAGCAACGTGCAGATGGGCATCAGGATCAGAAGACACTCTCGGAGGCTGCCTTAGCACTGAAGGCTTCCCTTTCCGCACTTGAAAACGAGCTCGTTAAAGTGAAACCGTTGGGGGGGGCCATGCGTGGAGGGCCCGTACGTCTAAACGCCAAGGTGGCATGGCTGACACAGGTGGTCTCAAGTGCAGATTGGGCTCCAACGAGTCAGTCGTATGCAGTCTTTGATGACGTGTCAATCCGCATCGAAGGATATCTTCAAGAGTTGCAGAGAATAACCGACACTGACCTCAAAGATTTTATCAGGCTGGTCGACGATCTACGGATACCCGCAATCATTCTTTAGATTCCCCCATACCATAGTCGCGATAGCCGGAGGTTTAATTACATTTGGAAGTGGAGTTATGGCGATACATAAGATAGCAGTAATAAGGGGGGATGGGATTGGAACAGAAGTTGTAGAAGAAGGACTTAAAGTACTTCGGTCTGTTTCAGCACAGCATCCATTTGATTGGGATTTTGATGAGTTCCCATGGGGTTCGCTCTATTACATGAAACAAGGGCGGATGATGCCGAGTGATGCTTTAGACACGCTTGCCACATACGATGCTATTTTCCTTGGTGCCGTTGGTCATCCGGATATCCAAGATCATATTACATTAAACGGTCTACTACTTCCGATACGGAGAAAATTTGACCAGTATGTGTGTGAGCGTCCGAGCATACTCTATCCGGGAATAATTTCTCCCCTAGCCGGTAAAAACCCGTATGACATAGACATGGTTGTGATTAGGGAAAATACGGAAGGAGAATATGCCAACGTGGGGGGATTTCAATATATGGATTTCCCCGAAGAAGTAGGTATTCAAACCGGGGTGTTTACTCGTAAAGGATGTGAAAGAGTCATAAGATATGCTTTTGAAGTTGCTGCTCGACCCGGCAGGAGGAAGCATGTCACTTCCGTTACCAAGTCCAATGCCCAGGGGTATGGAATGATTGTCTGGGACAGAGCCTTTGATAGAATTGCTGCAGAGTTTCCTGAGATTGGGACGGTATCGATGTTGGTTGACGCCGTCTCTATGGATTTCATCAGGAGACCGGAAATGTTTGATGTTGTGGTGGGAAGCAATCTCTTTGGGGACATACTTACGGATATAGGGGCTATTATCACAGGAAGTATGGGACTTGCATCGAGTGCGAATCTTGATCCTGAAAGACGTTACCCATCAATGTTTGAACCTGTGCATGGGAGTGCCCCAGACATCATGGGTCAAGGAATAGCTAATCCCATGGCCCAGATTTTGACAGGGGCGATGATGGCTAGGCACCTGGGAGAGGATGAAGCCGCAAAAGAAATAGAATCCGCTGTTCGTTTTCTGTTGGACCAAGGCGAGATTTTAACTCCAGATCTTGGTGGGTCTTCCTCAACCGAAGTTGTTGGAAACGCGGTTGTCGCAGCATTAGGCAGGGACTAGTAAGCTATTTAGATGACCTTGGATCTTGAAGAGTCCGTGAATGTTAGTGTTGCTTTGCTATAACTGTGTGATTGGGTCATGGCATGAAGTAAAAACATCGCGTTGCACTGCTAATATTATGGTGTGTTAATATTTATACTATTGTGGTTAACAATGCTAAATAATGGCTTATTTAGTCAAACAATTACTCAAATTAGGCAAAACTAAAGCCTTAATCAAATCGCTATTAAGCCGACTCCACTTGGGGTAACGATTCGATTTCATCCAATGTTGTTGCCCATGGTTGGTTCCCTGAAGAACTGCTCAAAAAAACCGATATAAGAACCTGGAATTGATGAAAAAAATCCGTTGTTTAGGTTTGGGACAGCGGCTATAGTTGCCACTTAAGATATGTGCTCGAAGCTTTTGCGAGGCGAATTGCAGCAGGAATGCTAACCGGACGAATAGTCTACATCTCTTATGTGATGTCGTTTCCCAGCTTCGCTCTTACCGTGCATCAGGAAACTTTCTCAATATATTCTTCGTATACCAAGAAAAGTCCTCTTCTTGCAGATAGACTTCGCGGGTCTCAGTTTTTTCTTCTGCCTGTGAAGATGAGTCCATAAATGTGGGCATGTCGGTTAGTAAAAGCCAGTAAGGCCTGTGCTGATCCAACAATGGGCCATCTGGGTCCAGGCCTTTTTCCTGAGCGTCGCTCCTATAT
>JASMAO010000113.1 GCA_030754315.1 SAR202 cluster bacterium | reverse complement strand
GAAATGTCAACTGGTGGATCAATTTAGCCGTATAATGATCGTGAATGTCCACCAATCAGATGACACATCAACCCACTACCCGCCCAAAGACAATATCTATGATACGCCGCTCCGTTAACTCAGTAATGGGTACTCTTCAGTATCGCACCGGGACATCAGATTCGGACTTTGTTCGCAAGATCCGTGGCCACGATTTCGGCAATCTCTCCGACACTAACCTCAAAACCATACTAGGTAATCTAAAAATCGCGTCTCATCATGAATCCGAACTGCCACGCGCCTTCGCCGTTATCGACGAGACTATACGACGAAGACTTGGAACATGGCGTTTGTTTGATAGACACGCTGCAGAAGGACCCCTGTACGAACACCAGCAGATCACCAACAAAATAACCCAGTACCTCTCTGACTCAGAACCAGAACTGAATCTATCCACAGACCATGGAGTAGGCACTGATTCATTCGAAGCTGTTCTACATTTAATTTTTCCAAAAATAGAGATGGACTCCGTTGATATGACCATAATCAAAACAATGGTCTATGTAAGCATGCGTCGGCGTAGAGAGGCCTTTCCTACCATTCTACTACCAGCCAGCTTTTACCAAGCTGTGGCATGTAAAGACACGACCGGTTCTTTCTCTTTCCGACCCACCGACGAGCAACTCCTGACAGGGCGTTTGTTGGTTCAAGGGAAAGTAGTGGAAATGTTTTCCGGGGAGGGTAAGACTGTCGCTGGCCTGTTCCCAACAATCATACATGCCACCATGGGACACTCCGTACACGTAATCACCGCAAACGATTACCTCGCTGCCCGTGACCAGGAAATGCTCTCAGCTGTACACGATTCCCTTGGACTTACTAACACCGCTGTACTCGGATATATGAACGACAAAGAGCGGCGCAAAGCCTACGACAGTCAGATTGTCTATTCAAGCTTGAGAGAAATAGGGTTTGATTTTTTGAGAGATAATCTTAGATACAGCCTTCGTGATAAAGTACAACCGCGAATGGATGTCGCAATCGTAGATGAAGCCGATCACGCCCTGATAGACGATGCAAGCACGCCAATCATCATCGCAGGTGGACAGCGTTCTAGCACACGCCATATTCGGAAGATACGCACTGCTGTGGAAACGCTTATCTCTCGTCAACGGCGCGCGGTCTCAGTACTCGAGGGGTCAATTATCAACGGAGGGGATCCCAAAACACTACCTGCAATGTTAGCTACCTTGATGCTCGCAGACCCCTCCAGTGCTATTTTGACTAGAAAACTTTCCTCTAACAAGCGACTGTCGCAGAAAGTGCGCTCTATCGCACAAGCTCATGATGTTCTCGATTGTGCTATGTCACTCACTACGGAATTGGACTACGTGGTCAACTCACAAAAAGGGTTTTTCAGCTTAACAGAGAACGGACAAAATTTCGTCGAAACACTCCTTGGACCTATCTTAAACACCAGTGATTTGAAGAGCCGACTATCTACAATTGAGAACGACCTAGGAATACGTCTCGAAAAAAAACGGAGGTTATGCGATCGACTGGGTCGCGATATACAAAGACGGTATGGCCTGATGAACCAACTCTACCAGATGTTAAGAGCATACATTCTACTCGAATGCGACGTGGACTACATCGTTAGTGGCAATGAAGTCGTACTGGTAGACCAGCACACCGGCAGAAGTAAACCAGAAAGCCGGTATCAACACGGCCTCCAGTCTGCAATCGAAGCCAAAGAACAAGTCGCTATCCGACCGGAGTCCAAGATTCTGGGCGAAATATCGGTCCGGGGGCTATTAGGACAATACCAAACACTGTGCGGAATGACTGGCACAGGGATGCATGCCAAGACTCAATTTCGATCAGTATACGGCCTTGACACAGTCACCGTACCTCTGACGAGAAAGTCTCACAGATACGACTTCCCTACCAGACTGTACCAAACGGACGAGGCTAAGTTTTCCGCATTGGTGGAAGAAATCCAATTCTGGAATCACGTTGGCCGTCCCATTCTTGTCGGAACTCTGTCTATAGATCAATCCCACAAGATCAGCGATCTCCTTGATCAAACAGGTATCGAACACTCCATTCTAAACGCTATGAACAGCGCCGAAGAAGCTCAGATAGTTAAATCCTCGGGCCGCTTCGGAGCAGTCACTGTAGCCACCAACATGGCAGGAAGAGGTACCGACATTTTACTTCAACCTGGACTCGACCACGCCATTATTGATCAGTATTTGTCTCTAGTGGATCATCATATTGGTCACCGCTCACCTGTGATCCTAGATTGCAGATCTGAAAACGAGGCCTCAATGATGGAACGGGCCATCACCAAGCACCTAGATTCCACATTTATGATTCGATCAGGGTGTAACCTTGAAATCTTACCAACAGAAAGAAACAAACCACCTGTGCATATAAGATTTGGTCTCGGTCTCCATGTCATTGGCACAGAAGTGAACCAATCACTGCGAACAGATGATCAGTTGCGAGGTAGAAGTGGGCGCCAGGGCGAATTTGGCTCGTCAGAATTCGTCCTCTCTCTGGAAGACAAAGCCCTGTCGGGGTTCACAAATATCTGGGCACTTAATGAATGTAAGACCAGACCCAATAGTGAAGGAGGAAACTATTACGAACACCCGAATATTTCACATAACCTAAATCGATTCCAATCCATACAGGAACAAGAACACATAAGCCAGCAAAACAGGATCTTGGACTACTCGAAGGTTACCGACCACCTGACGGCACGTTATTACCGTACCCGCAACCGTTTCGTTGGCACAGATAATTTATCA
The DNA here is from genome assembly GCA_030754315.1 of SAR202 cluster bacterium. GTDB lineage: Bacteria > Chloroflexota > Dehalococcoidia > Lucifugimonadales > JASMAO01 > JASMAO01. The sequence continues at coordinate 7,098 of JASMAO010000113.1, read as the reverse complement.
GATCATGTCATTGAATCCATCAGGCGAATCTCAAAACGTATAGTCACTAACCATATGCCTGTTAGTAAAATATCCGAATACAAATTTAACTTTTATTCGATGATAGAGGAAGTCAAACTTGACTATGGAATTGATTGCTCTGAACTGTTCGGACTAGGAATTGATACAGTTACTCAGGAACTAGAACGACTCCTAGTAAACACCTACAATACCCACCGATCCGCATTTGGCCTCAATATCAACGACGTAGAGCGCAGATTCCTATTGGAAACAACCGATCACTTCTGGTCTAGTTACCTTGGAGAAAGCCAAGATAAAATTTTGAGTTCTCAGGTTTATTCGTTGGGGCACCACACTGCAATCAATAACTTCATGATCGACAGATCCAATGCATTTGATAAACTAATACAGGACGCAACTGATTCATTCTTTACTGCTTTCCTTAAGCTTGATCCTCAGGAACCAGACCCTCAGCCAGAGCTAGAACCTGAAATCATTGCCGATATTGAAAGCGTCCTGATAAGCAAAGATGATGACCTAGGAATCCATGAATTGGATCACTACCTTCCCTCACATACCCAGACAAATCCAGATAGATCACCCATCAAGGCACCAAGGTGACATCAGACAAATAACAAGTAAGTAGCAATTACGGAGGAATTGATATGCCAATTAAAGCTAGTAGGCTCGGTATCGCAACGTTGGCCGGCACGATGGTCGTCGCGGGCCCAACTATAGCTGCCTGTGACATCGGTCCAAGCTATGATGAGTGGGCAGCGACTGACGGCGCCGCTGGCAGGATCAACATGGAGGACGTGCAGAACGCCTTTAAAACTTCCAAAAGCGCGTCTGAGTTTGAAAAGAAGATAAACCGAATCTATGAGGGAGACGGTCTGGTATTAATACGATCAAAGCAAGACGGGGAATCTCTTGTACTCGAAGGATACGAAGATCTGAATAAGAACTTCGAGATAGAAGACACGCAAGACGACCTACTCTTCTCCATAGTTAAAACCCACGAAAACCACGAATTACGCGGTCACGGAGCTAACTCCTACTACCGACATGGTTTCGGAACGGGTGACTTTCTTCTAACTTACCTGATGATCTCATCTCTGACACCAAGAGGTTATTACTACTCAACGCCGTCGTCTTACGCTAGATCCACCGTCAGCCGGGACCGTACGCGTTTTCGAAATTCCTCTGTGTACAGGTCCCAAGTCGCACGTAATTCCAAATACTTCAGCACACAGAAGAGATTCGGAGGATCAAAATATTCGAGCGCAGGCAAGAATTTGGGCGCTGGCAGGCAATCCTACATGGCAAGACAGAAATCTACGGGTACGTTCAAAAGTAGCTCAACTGGTGTAAGAAGCAGGTGGGGCTCAACCAATCGAAGCAGTTATTCTAGGGGAGGGCGAGGTGGTTTTAGAGGAGGCGGAGGTTCCACCACTGTAATCGGATACCGGACTTAGCATAGTTTGGATGGCCTTAACCCACCTGTTGACAAGAACTTAGCCTATTCATTCATCTTTCTGGTTGGGGAATACTGGGAAAAGGCTATCAGGTTCGTGCTTCCTGACGGATCGGGAATGTTCTTGTTATTCGGAGTTCATGTCCCTTTCGGTTCGATCAGATTGATTCATGATGAACATTGTCTAAGTCATATGCATGGCTACTCCGATAGTAAGCTGTATCAGTCTTTTGATTTGCCCCGGAGTATGAACAATTTCCGAACCATTTCGTTTCCGCGAATGCCCCTATCAGTCAATAATGTTAGTTCCTCATACTGCATAGAATCTCAGTCATTTCCTGTTATAAACCTTGACACCTAACAATCCCACAATAGAATTGAATCTAGTACACAGGTAAGGGTATGAAAATAAGGTTTTACTGATGCATATAGATCGATTAGACGTCTATCATGTAGCCATGCCACTGATTTATCCTTGGCGCACTGCATATGGCGAAGATGCTGACATACACTCTGTACTGATAAAAGCAACCAGCGGCGATTATTCAGCGTGGTCGGAATCGTCGCCCTTATATGCTCCCATGTATCTACCGGAAAGTGCAGGCTCAGTCTTCTATAACGTCGCTGAGTTCATGGGACAACACGTTGTTGGCCGCGAATACGAAACTGCTAAGGATTTGAACGATCGACTAGATATCTTCAAGGGTAATAGTTTTGCAAAAGCCGCCATCGAGATCTGCTGGTGGACCCTGCAATCTAGCATTACAAATACTCCCGTACACCGTCTTTTAGGTGGTGAGACCAGGAACGTGCAAGCCGGGGCAGATTTTGGTATCCAAGACTCTATAGATATGCTGATGGGCAATATCCAGAAAGCGGTGGACTCGGGTTTCCCACGCATCAAACTCAAGGTTCGACACGGATGGGATCTGGAAGTCCTCCATGCCGCAACGAGCACCTTCCCAAAAATGACATTCCATATCGACTGCAACTCTGGTTACACTTTGGACGATCTTCCCTTTTTTAAGGCTATCGACAACTTGGGATTGGCTTTTCTTGAGCAGCCGCTTCATTATACCGACGTTCTCGATCATGCTGAACTTGCGCGTCAAATCCAAACCCCGGTGTGTCTCGACGAATCGATAATCAGTGTAAAGACAGCCAAACAGGCCATTCAAGTCGATGCATGTAGTTACATCAACATCAAGCCTGGCCGAGTTGGAGGTCTGCAGAATGCACTGGCAATACATAATTTGGCGCGGGACAATGGCATACCGGTATGGGTTGGGGGTATGTTGGAGAGTGCTGTCGGGTCCGCAATTTGCGTAGAAGTTGCAACTTTAAACAATTTCACCTATCCAGGTGACTTATTCCCATCATCAAGGTTCTACAGGCAGGACTTGGCCAACCCGCCTATGGAATTGAACCCTGATAACACATTCACTCCCTCAACCAAAGGGCTCCCCGAACCTGACCCTAGCCGGCTAGCTAAACTCACTGTGAATCACAAATCTATCTCACCGCCCACCTGAATTCGGCATAGGAAAGGGTTAATAACATATTGTGCAAAGGAGCAATGGATGATCAATCCAGAACGACTTGTAAAAACATTCTGTGACCTAGTCACTATAGATAGCCCCTCTTCTTTTGAAGAAAAAATAGCGGCCGAGTTAGTCGGTCGACTCAAAGCCCTAGGCTTCAATGTTATACGAGACGACTATGGCAACGTCATAGCAAACGACGGCAAAGAAAACCCCATAATGCTATCCGCTCACATGGACACGGTGGAACCGGGGCAAGGGATTAAGCCCAGCATAGAAGGTGACCGCATTGTTTCCGACGGAACCACTATACTCGGTGGCGATTGCAAGGCAGGTGTCTCTGCGATAATGGAAGCCCTCGAATCTATCAGGGAGGACGAAACTCCTCATCTACCAATTGAGGTTGTGTTCACTAGGGAAGAGGAAACTGCCCTTGTCGGAGCTCGCAATTTAGACTTCTCCAAAATCGCGTCTAAGGAAGCCATCGTTTTCGATGGTGAAGGACCTGTCAACCGGATCACCTCAGCAAGTCCTACATACATAGGCTTTAACATCGAAATTACAGGTCGTTCTGCCCATGCAGGTGTAGAACCAGAGAAGGGACTGTCTGCAATCAAAATTGCCGCCGAACTAATAACTCGTTTGCCACAAGGCCGACTTGATGGAGAGACTACATTCAACATTGGTTCAATCGAAGGCGGTCAGGTACGGAATGCAGTTCCGGAAACGACAAAGGTTATCGGTGAATTCCGCAGCATGAATCTCGAGACCCTCGACAGCGTCAGGCTTCAACTAACGGAGTCCCTAGACACCGTTCAGGAACTGTTCCCAGAAGCTATCGTTGACGCACACCTACACACCAATTTCGAAACGTATTCCCTTCCCGAAGACGATCCTGCTCTGCTACGGGCCAAGACTGCCATGACAAGTATCGGGCTTGAGCCATACCTACTTCCTTCGGGGGGTGGTACAGATGGCAATATTTTCCGCAGAAACGGCATTGCCTCCGTTGTCGTTGGAATGGCTGATAATGGGATGCACACCAAAACCGAGTATGTCACCATCCCGGACCTGGTAGACGCAGCACACTTCTGCGAAGCCCTGATTCGAACTTGATGGGATCCAACACCAAACGCCTCCAAAGATCGATTGTTCGCCCGATAAATCAGTTCGCCTCGTAGAGGGTGAGATTACATGAATGTTGAGCTCGCATACGGTAAAACCGGCTTAATTATAGATGTCCCAGAAGAGAGAACAACCGTCATTGAACCAACATTCCTGCCTGGTCTGCCAGACGAACGCGGCGCTCTTATAAACGCAATTCGAACTCCTATAGGCACACGGCCTTTAAAACAGACCGTGGGTTCAGACCAAACGGTAGCCATATCGGTGTGCGACATCACAAGACCGATGCCAAGCTCAAGAGTGTTGCCAATATTACTTGAGGAACTCTCTCACGTTCCCGATGAACAAATCACCATTCTGATTGCTACGGGGACCCACCGACAAAACACCCACATCGAGTTAAAAGAAATGTTAGGTGCCGATATCGTAGATCGATACCAAGTCGTTAACCACAATGGTTTTGACCACGGCTCTGTAACAAATGTTGGAGACACCTCCAACGGCGTGCCAATACTGCTTAACCGCATATGGATAGACGCAGACTTCAGGATCACCACAGGCTTCGTCGAACCACATTTCTTTGCCGGTTTTAGCGGCGGACCCAAAATGGTTGCCCCCGGCCTTGCTGCTTTTGAAACCATCATTGGGCTTCACAGCGCCCCACTCATTGCCCATACTAACTCCGTCTGGGGAATTACAGATGGGAACCCAATACACGATTCCATCCGAGAAATCTCGTATAAAACCGGTGTCGATTTCAGCATCGACGTTACAATCAATAGAGATCACGGAATCACAAGCGTGTATGCAGGGGAACTGTTCGCCGTGCATAAGGCTGCGTGCGACGTTTCCCGGCGCCTATCAATGCAAGCCGTAAATAGCCCCTATGACATCGTCATTACGACCAACAGTGGCTATCCACTAGACATGAACGTTTACCAATCAGTCAAGGGCATGTCAGCCGCAGCACAGATAGTACGGGATGGTGGCACCATTATCTGCGCATCAGAATGCAGCGAGGGCATCCCAGATCATGGCGAGTACAAAAACCTGCTAGCGTCTAGGAACACTCCCGAAGAGCTTCTAGACATGATCAACACTACGGGCTACACCAGCCACGACCAATGGCAGGTCCAAATCCAAGCACAAATACAACTCAAAGCGGAGATCCAGCTAAAATCTGACTTCCTCACTCCAGATCAGATTACAGCCACCCACCTCACACCAATCGATGACTTGAATGCAGCAATAGTCGAGTCACTCGAAAATCACGGCGGTTCAGCACGGATTTGTGTCCTACCGCAAGGCCCACAAACTATCCCCTACCTCACCCGCACCAGTGCTAAGCACGACCGTAGAACCATTTGAGTTTGAAAAGGCAAGGAGTAAAACCCGCCGCTAAGATATCTCTATTGTCGCCCCGACCTCTTCCAACTTCACCTTAAGTGCATCAGCCACTTCTTTGGAGACTCCTTCTTTCACAACGGCAGGGGCACTCTCTACCAAAGTCTTGGCTTCTTTCAGTCCCAAGCCGGTTACTTCTTCACGTACGGCTTTGATTACTTTTATCTTTTCAGCACCAATATCTTTGAGAGTAACCGTGAAATCTGTCTGCTCTTCTTCAGAAGTTCCGGCATCAGCACTTGCAGCCGCAGGAGCAGCTGCAACGGCAACTGGTGCAGCTGCGCTCACACCAAAAGTTTCCTCAAGTGACTTCACCAACTCGGAGAGTTCCAATACCGACATTCCCTTGATCGTCTCTAAAATTTCTTCGTTTCCCATCTCTTCCTCCAACTGTACTTTACGTTACTCGGGGCCCTTGGTTATTCCTGTCCCGTCTCACCAATGTCCATATCTTCATCCGGATCCATCGCGGCTCCCTCATCTACGTCCGAGGATACCTCTTGCACGCTATCATCAGGATCTTTGTTCGATTGACCGCCCTTATCTTCTGTCTCATCTGGAGGGGAATCCTCTACATCAACGTCCGAATCAGCATCAGACTCTTCTCTGGATGTAATACTCTCATTCGATGCTGCATCAGCCTCCAGAGCATCAGCATGTCGTTGCAATACAGTGGCCAAACCTTTCAACGGAGCGTCCAAAACATACACGAGTTTTGTCACTGTATTCATCATTAGCCCAGCTAGTTGTGCCAACAGTTGATCTTTGCCAGGCAGTGAAGCAAGACTTTCTACCTCGTCCTTAGTCAATACTCGGTTATCAAGTACCGCTCCCTTTATTGTCATAGGAGACTTGTTGGCCTTGATAAACTCAACCAATGCTTTGGCTGGTTCAATCGGATCACCAGTACCGAGAGCGATTCCGGTAGGACCGTTTATAACCTCTCTTACAATCGTTTTGTTCGCGGCGTCTGCCGCCAAATAGGCAAGAGAATTTTTGATTACACGGAACTCTACACCGCTTTCACGTAAAGCCCGTCGGAACGCAGTCATATCGGTAACCGACATACCGGTAGGATCGGCTGATATAACGATCGTGGACTGCTCAATCTTCTCCCTGAGACGATCGACTTTTTCTATCTTATGTTCCGCCGGCATATATATCCTTCCAAAAAAAAGGCCCTGAGCCACAGGCTCAGGGCAAATGGGTACACCCTTGAAAGCCTCGGCGGGCTAATATCTTAATTCGCCCTACGGCGAAACCCGCTGTCTGCGGCAGACAGTCCTATTCTACTGTGAGTTCACTCGCTTCCGCAACATCCATGCGAACACTGGGTCCCATGGATGTAGTTAAAAATGACGACCTAATGTACTGGCCTTTGAGACCAGCAGGTCTAGATCGAATGACACTATCCATCACTGAGGTTAAGTTGTCGAGTAGCTGTCCCTCATCAAAGCTCGCTTTCCCGATGGGAACATGCATCAGGGCAGTCCGGTCCAGCCGATATTCCACTCGACCTTTCTTCGCTTCATTAACCGCTCGCTCGATATCTTC
>JASMAO010000112.1 GCA_030754315.1 SAR202 cluster bacterium | reverse complement strand
ATTGGGGCCGTTGTTTAGATAAAAGAGACCCGTCCAATTTGTTGGGCGGGTTTTTTGATTACCAATCAATCTGGAGGTTTGTAGGTTGAGATTGTCGATGCCGTTTCTATCCCAGAAAGAGAACAGGTTCTTCTTCCTGCTGCACCAGAGTGCGATGAATATTCAGCAGGTGGCAAAGAAATTCCATGACCTCATGGAGAACTTCGAAAATATTGAAGCCAAAGTTAAAGAAATTAAAGACCTGGAAGAGTTTGGGGATCAGGTAATACACGATATTACCCACTCACTCCACACCACATTCCTCACTCCCATTGACAGAGAGGATATCTTGGATCTGGCCGGACGATTAGATGATGTAGTCGATGCCATTGATGAAGCGGCTCAATACACCTTGGAATATGGTATCAAGACTCCAACTGATTATGCATCCCAGTTGGCCGTAATCATAGTGAAATGCGCGGATGAGTTGGAACGAGCCACTTCATTACTAGGCGGAGGCACTTCCAAGTGGAAAGAAATATTACCAATGGCAGTGGAGATTAACAGACTAGAGAATGAAGCTGATCAGATAGCCAGCCAAGCCATGGGGAACCTTTTCAACAACGGATACGACGTGATCGATGTTCTGAAATGGCGCGATATATACAACGATATGGAAGAAGCAACAGATCGTGCTGAGGATGCCGCAAACGTTTTGGAAGGGATCGTACTGAAGCACTCGTGACCTTGGCCGCGTATTACATGCCCATCTTTCTTGTTTTCCTTGGAAAGATTGCTACCGGGAAAACCAAACCTGATCAAGTGCTGGAAACTTACCTCGAGTGCATCCATCTGAACACCATTGGACGGATTGCCACCAAGTGAATCACACGATCAAAGGCGGCACAGAAAACTTTTCACCTTCCCAATGATTGATCAAGCATCACTGTCATTTCTTGTCGCAGTCATTTTTTTCGCCCTTGTATTCGAAGTTTCCAATGGATTTAACGACGCAGCTAATGCTATCGCCACTGTAGTTTCAACTCGAGTAATGTCACCACTAACCGCGGTACTTATGGCAGCCGCCATGAATTTCATAGGAGCAATATCTGGGACGGCAGTGGCTAAGGCAGTGGGTAAGGGAGTTGTGGATCCGGAAGCGGTGACTTTAGTGACTGTAGCGGGCGGTGTACTGGCCGCCGCAATTTGGGTGTTCTCGGCGTCTAAGTTAGGTTTGCCGGTGAGTGGAAGTCATAGCCTGATATCCGGAGTAGCCGGTGCTGGAATTGCTCATGGAGGATGGAGTGTTTTACAGAGTGCTGGGATCCGAAAGATTTTGATGGGTCTGTCCTTTTCACCTATTCTAGGATTCCTGTTTGGTTTTGTTTGTATGTTGGCCATCTACTGGGGTTTTAGGAAAGCAACCCCAACCCTGGTTACCAACATATTCAGCAGATTGCAAGTCCTGACGGCGGCCGCCATGGCGTTCAGCCATGGATCCAATGACGCCCAGAAAACTATGGGAATAATAACTTTAGCGTTGGCAGTCCACTACGAGTGGGCGGCTCGCGGTATCCCCTTTGAAATTCCTCTATGGGTAATCTTAGTGTCGGGAACAGTTATGGGTTTTGGGACTTATCTAGGGGGGAGGAAGGTCATCCGTACACTGGGAGTCAGAATAGTCAAAATGAGACCCCCTCATGGCTTTGCTGCGGAAATCGCGGCGGCGTCAGTAATAGAGATGGCATCAAGAACAGGCGTTCCTGTCAGCACAACCCATGTAATTACCTCTTCCATCCTTGGAATGGGGTCCACGCGACGCTTGTCAGCGGTACGTTGGGGAGTTGCAGAAGAAATTGTAATGGCCTGGTTTCTGACTTTCCCGGTTGTTGGTCTCCTCGGGGCGTGTCTATACTGGGTGTTGTCACTATTTACCTAATGTGGTGCGGAAAAATTTCAAAATCTTTCAATTCTGTACCCCCCCTGCCCTAGAATTCCGATCCCAAGCACACTGATGCGTTAATGGGAGAAAGTATCCCGGCCATGACGCCCTAAAAGTCTTGAATCTTGTGGCAAATTGTGACCTAAGATCCATAATCTAAGAGTAATGTTTTGACAGAATCTCTTGGAAAGCCATCGTGAGGACAGAGAATCGCATCTGTTAGTTAAAATCCGGAAGTGTGCTCCTTTGTGCTAGACTCAGACCCTCGAAATCGCATTGAGGGAGGGCAGGTTGGTCCCACCAGACGATATTTTGGGAGTGATCCCGACCTGGTTAGGCGTTTACATACTCTCATTGCTCATGTTCGGATGTGCCACGTTTATCTTGTACCGCCGGGTTTTCAGTTTGATCCTGCTTGGTAAGCCAGTTGACCGGTTTGACCAGCCATTGAAGCGGATCGTTGGTGCTATTCCATTGATCCTTGGCCAGAGTAAGGTTCTCCAAAGGGTCTCACTAAAAAACGACTTAGCGGGACTGGCTCATTTCTTGATCCTTTGGGGATTTTTGTCATTTTTCCTCAGCTACCTAGTATTCATATACGGGGACTCGATCTCCCCTTCATTCTCCACCACCATCTTCACTGAAACCGGTGTCAAAGCCTTCGCAATCTATTTAGACATCGTTGCTGCCCTGTTTTTGCTCGTACTCGTTTGGGCAGCTCTTCGACGTTGGGTTGCGACGCCGAAGCGCCTCAGCTTTGATCTAACTCAGAAGTGGGATGCCGCAATCATTCTGATCCTTATCGGTTTGCTGATGGGTTTATCAATCCTGACCGAAGCAACTTACGTTGCTGCAGGCGGAAATGGGCCAACGGCGGCGGCGATTATCGGATCAGCGATCGGTGAATCGTTCAACAACTTTGGTATAGAAGAAGGCGTTGCCGGTGGACTCCATGCTGCTGCGTGGTGGGCACACCTACTCGTTATCTTGGTGTTTGCTGTGTATATTCCCATGTCGAAGCACATGCATCTGATCTGCGCGCCGATCAGTTTCCTCCTTCGGGACTTGGAACCTATGGGTACCCTACCCAATGCTACCGACCTAGAATCCTCCGAAGTCTTCGGCGCAGCGAAAATCCAGGACTTCACATGGAAGGAGCTACTTGACGGATACGCCTGCGCGGTGTGTGGGCGCTGCACCGACAATTGCCCCGCCAATATCTCAGGTAAGACCCTTTCTCCCATGCACATAGTTGAGAATCTCAAAGAACACGTGCTCGATGTAGGACCCACTATCTTACGTGGTCACGACGCGCAGGATTCCCGACCACTGGTCGGCCCATGGATCACAGAAGAATCTTTGTGGGACTGCTTGACTTGCGGTGCGTGTGAAGAGGAGTGTCCAGTTGGAGTTGAACACATCGACACGATAGTCGACATGCGTAGAAACCTAGTCATGGAAAAAGCTGAGATGCCGGAGACGGCAATGAACGTTTTGACTAATATGGAACAACGCGGTCACCCTTGGCGCGGCACGACCTACACACGCACCGACTGGGCTGAAGGCTTAGACATCAAGAGACTGTCCGAACACCCGGAAGCCGAAGTGCTCTTTTGGGTCGGATGCACAGCGGCACTGGAACAGCGAAGCCAGGCCATCGCGCGATCTATGGTCTCAGTGCTGAAACGGGCAAACGTAAATTTTGCCATCCTCGGCGATGAAGAAAGGTGCACTGGCGACCCGGCTCGCCGTATGGGTAACGAGTACCTTTACCAGACCTTGGCCAAACAGAATATCGAAATTCTCGCCCGCTACGACGTTAAGAAGGTTCTGACCATCTGTCCTCACTGCTTCAACACCATTAAGAACGAGTACCCCCATCTAGGGGGCAATTACGAAGTCGTCCACTACAGCGAATTCGTTGCCGACCTGATACGGGACGGGAAAATCAAACCGCTAGCCACCATTAACGCGACGGTGGCCTACCATGACTCATGCTACCTCGGCCGTCACAATGATGTCTACGACGCCCCCCGTGAGATAGCTCAATCGATCCCTGGCGTTAAACTGGTAGAGATGGAGCGCAACAGAGAAAGAGGCTTTTGTTGCGGCGCCGGTGGTGGCCACATGTGGATCGAGGAAAGCCGTGGACGCCGGGTCAACCACATTCGGACTCAGCAGGTTGCCGAAACGGGCGCCGACACCGTTGCAGTGTCTTGTCCCTTCTGTCTCCAGATGTTTGTAGAGGGCGTGGATTCGGTCGAATCCGCCAATAAAACCCAAGTCCGAGACCTGTTGGAAATCCTTGATGAGAGTCTCACGCCTCCTAATCAGTGACACCCGGGATTGGGATCTACCAAAAACATGTATCGGTGAAAATCCCCCTCCGAAAATGCAATGTCGCATATTTGTAGCGAAGCGGTTCGTTTAAGTGTTACCGGTGAAACTTGTGTGTATATATGAACGATGATTGATGTAGATCCCCTAGCAAGGCCCCAAGGAAAACGCCAACCAGAGAGAACACTGGTTGGCGCCATAAAAATCGAGCGTGTTGGGTTATTGATCGTTGACTGATTCTATTTGATCCAACCAAGCTCTACCATTATTTCTCTAACCTCGGCAATGTCTTCGTCTGTACAAGGCAGCGTTGGCGGTCGTGTGGGACCAACCGGGTGTCCAAGAGCAGCCATCATCGCCTTACCTTGCCTGTATCCGCCCGAAACAGCTGCTACTTTGGAGTGCCATGGAGCTAAGGCATCTTGCACACGCTTTTGCTCGGCATCAAATTGCTCATATTTG
>JASMAO010000111.1 GCA_030754315.1 SAR202 cluster bacterium | reverse complement strand
AAGTACGTTCTCGGCGTACCAGACCCACTCGTCTGCTGTGGCCTCTACGCCGTCGGACCACTTCAGTCCCTCACGCAGGTGCAGGGTGTAGACGAGGCCATCGGCGCTCATATCCCATCCCTTTGCCACGTTCTGGATCAGATCCGTTCCATTCAGGTCGAAATGCAGGATGTGGTCACTCTGAATTCGGTCCGCGTTCTGGCCGTCGTTCGGCCCTGTGAATGCTCGTCTCCAGGTTCCACCGTACTCGCCTATCCCATCGATGACTGGGAGAACAAGCACGTCTGCTGCGATTGGCAACCTGTCTTCAACAGGAGGAAGGGTGCCGGCAGCTACTTGGGCTGCAAAGATTGGTGACTCACTAAATGTGGTCGGCTTCGGAAGCCCATAGGTGTTCCAGTCAAAGGAACCGTTGAATTCCGGTGCCGTAGCTGCTGCGGGGCCATCAGCGCTTGCTGTACCCTCAGCCGCTGGAGCCGCAGCGGCGGGTTTCGCGGCTGCAGCCGGTTTGGCCGGGGCCGCGGGAGCTGCCGCTGCCGCCGCGGGTTTCGCGGCTGGTGCTGCTGCTGCTGGGGCTGCTGCTGCTGGGGCTGCAGGCGCTTCTGGCTCTGCAGGTGCTTCTGCACTGCTACAAGCCACAATCGCTAACATCCCCACAATCAACGCCAAGCCCAAGACGAGCTTTGACGACTTCGATACGGTAGACAACATAACTACCCTCCTACCAATTCAATCAATTTTGTACATAAACATGACGCTCACTCAATCAACATCCTAGGGCACATTTCAACCCGTATGAGATATCACGTTTAGCAGGCCGATGTCAAATCATTCGCTACCTAAAACAGGATTTTAGTTTCCTGAATAGCATTTCATAATGCCCAAAACCAATAAGCAGTGTGCAGTTAGTTTCTTAGGAAGGAGACTGGTCGGGGTGACTGGACTCGAACCAGCGACCCCCTGCACCCCATGCAGGTGCGCTACCAAACTGCGCTACACCCCGACTGGCTCAGCATAGCATAGGGTAAAGTACGCATCAACGAGCAATGCATAGCTACTATCACACTGGCTGCCAAACCTATATGCCGCTGATAAGTGCGTCAGAAACCTGAGAGTATCTCTTGCTCACAAGCTAAGACATCTAAATCAAGACGGCTGTTTTCTATATATTCCAGTACACTGTCAATCACCTCGTTGAGGTGGCGCGAGTCGTTGCCAACACAAGTAATGCCAATAGTAGAAACCTGCCAGGCTTCATTGCCGCCCACCTCGGCCATAGATACATTGAACTTGTTCCGTATCTTCGACCTGAGCGAATTGACAATTTGACGCTTGCCTTTCAGGCTTGCGTTTTCGGGAAATCGAAGGTTTATTTTACAAACGCCGATTTGTATTGTGTTTCACTGGAAAATAATAAAAGTCAACACGCCCCAAACAACTCTCTTGGGAATGATGCACCAACATTATAGCGCAACATCCGGATTTAATATTTCAGCTCATTTCAATTCAATAACCGTCGTTAAAAAGATATTGTATCCTTGACACTTTGGCTATCGAGCCCTAGCATCAAGGCTGGAAGTTAGAGGGCATATCCGTGATAGAAGACGAACGCAGATGGCGACAAGCGATAGAGCAGACTTGGGTGGTCAGATTCCCAAAACAACAGCTCGCAACTTTTGGTGCTACCAACATTGCTTATTACGTCATCACAGAGCCTGTCTATAAAGATTTGGAACCGGGCAGAGATGAGGGGGTCATCAGGACAGGCCGTGTTATTGCTGAGCGTCCAACTCTCATTACTCCAACGTATGCGTTGAGCGTTCAAGGTTTCAGCTCTGAAGCATACGATTACTTTCGAAACGTAGCTATACAAGTAGGTCCGAATAGTCCAGGAGTCTTGTACCAGTATCGGAATGAAGCAAAGGGGTTGGACATCGTCGGCGGCACCGCTAGTGAGATCGCTCACCGGATCAGTGCTGATCTGGACGAACGGAAAGAAGACATGTCCGTGGTCATGGTTGGGGTTGACGATCTCTGGGATGTCACACTACTCAAGTTCGTTTACGAGTTCACCTCATCTTCACTCGCAGGTAATATAAAGGACTTCAATTCGCGAGGCATGCTCGACCCACAACCCGAATTCGGGAATGCCCCCAGGGCAGCAATTCAGCAAATAGAGCGCCTTTTTGCCGAAGTTGAGCAAGGAGGTAGTACCGACAAACTCAAGTCAGAATTGGACCGGTGGGGGCTCTTCAAATACTACGAAGATCGCTTCCTTAGCCTGTTTAGGCGGCACCGATAAATCTTGGCTCGACGGGTTAACTCCTACCTATCACGTTTCCCTCGGCGTAGCAAAACCTCGTGATTCCTGTGAGCACGTAGGAGTTTTGGTAAATCGGTCTCCTATCCTGAATCGTCGTCCTAATGGATTATCTCGATCTTCCAATGCATCAGATATCAGTGAGCCTATAGAACCTCCAAACTTGAATCCGTGACCACTCCCACCCCCAGCGACTAAAACACTTTCATATCCCGGCGCCCAATCGATCACAAAATGGTCATCAGGCGTAGTGGTGTAGAGACAAGTGCGTCCGCTTACCACTCGACCATCTGCCATCTTAGGAATGCGACCTCGGAGGAATTCGAGTGTTTCATCACGAAATTCTTCGGTCCCACCACGAGAAAAGTCAGGGTCTACCACCTCACCAAGTGGCTCCTTGGAAACCTTAACACACCCTTCTCTCAGCAACGGGAATCCATACCAGCCTTCTCCATCTGGATCCACACCCCAAACGGGCATATTCGGCGGAGAAAACAGCGGCTCATCCTCAACCTCAATCAACAGCATTTCCTGATGAGTTACCTTCACATTCTCACCAATTGTTGGCAGCAACCGGCCTACCCACACCCCAGCAGCCACAACGATTCGGTCATATTTTGCTTCGACTTCACCAACCTTTACCGTGGCTCCTGTGCTGGATTCAGTCACCTCCGTCACTCGGGTTTCCTCTGTGATAATTACACCTTGGTCACGTGCGATTCGCGCCAAGATTTTCACTGCGTGCCCACTCTCGATATAGCCGCTCCACCTATCGTGAACAACTGTCTCCTCGTCATCGATAACGAACTGTGGAAAGCGTTTGCGCGCCTTCGGGGCAGTCATAACTTCAATTTCAGTGGCCCCTCTAGCAATCAAGTAACGCCAACTCTCGTACATTGGAGTACCTGGCCCAAAAGAATCTATTATGGATATCCCGCCCGTCTGGTGATAAACCGACTCCTCAAGGATACGTTCCCAGTGCCTCCACTTAGCGGCAGCGCTCTCTACCAATTCAACGTAAGTCTCATTATCTCCCGCATACCACATGCGACGAATACCCTTGGAAACATCTGTAGAGGCTGCATTTTCATATGGAACGGAGCCCTGATCGAAAACGGTCACGGTATGACCGCGTCCACTGATCTCGATGGCAGCAGCCATACCAAATATGCCAGCTCCAACAATAGCAACATTCATCTTCTTTCCTTAGGGTAAGTTTTAGTCAATCCGTCGGGATTACTGAGCCTAACAATACTACTTTCATATCGTCCAATCACAGGAACAATCGGAGAGTCTCCAAGCCGATCAATACTTCTCTATTTCTGCATCCGCAAACAAGACACACGCCAGATGTTCGAAGATATGTTACCCTTGATGAGGTTGGTTTGTAATTCTCCAGCTTACGCGTCTTTCAACAAAACTCTCGACCAAGACGGCAAAGTAGACAAGTTACATGCACGGACAAAACGAGCCCGAAGTTAACCTTGGATGGTTTGTTGAACGTATCCGCCGGATATTGCGCCCTATTGGCGGCGGAGGCCCGCTGGCGATACTTATTGTAGCAATACTGGCAGGCGCAGCATGGTGGCTGGCAACTGGTTTTTACACAGTCGTCCCCGGTGAGAAAGCCGCACTGCGCATGTTTGGGGTTTACCAACAGGGATCTTCCAATGCCCTGATGGGAGGAACAGAACCTGGGCTCCACTGGTGGTGGCCATCACCAGTCGGTCAACGTGCCATCGTTAAAGTCGATGAGATTCGCCGTATGGAACTGGGTTTCAGAGGCACATCACCAGTCCCTGTTGAGTCCCTAATGATTACTGGTGATGAGAACATCGTAGATGCTCAGCTGCTTGTCCAATATAACGTCGAGGATATTGAGTTGTTCTTGTTCCGAGTGATAGATCCCACAGGTTTGACAATTCGGGACGCGACAGAAAGTGCCCTGCGCCAGGTCGTAGGGTCTCGTAATATCGACGACGTCCTAACAACCCAGAAAGAACAAGTACAGAGTGAAACCAAACTGCTTCTCCAAAAGTTACTAGACAGCTATGACACAGGGATACGAATCCTGGAAGTCAAGTTGCAGAGCGTCCTGCCCCCTCAGCAAGTTAGCGACGCGTTCGACGACGTAGTTCGTGCGAAAGAGGATAAGGAAAAGATAATTAACCTGGCGGACGCATACGAGGAAGATATCATTCCAAAAGCCAGGGGTGAAGCCCAGATGCTTTTGCAAGAAGCGGAAGCGTTTAAAGCCCAGCGTGTCAACCTAGCCACTGGTCAGGCGTCCCGATTCCTGAGCATACTGGAGGAATACCAAAAGGCCCCAAGGGTCACAAGGCAAAGGTTATATTTAGAGGCTATGGAAGAGATCTTGCCGGATATAACCAAATACATCATTGCAGAGGAATCAGGTGGGAATCTGCTGGAACTCCTTCCGTTAACACCTGCTGGAATCCCAGATACCCTAAATCCTTAGTCATCAAATGAAAAAACTGAGCATCCTAATAGTTATCGTTTTGGTCTTGGCCGCTATCATAGTGCCGCAGGTTTTGTTCGTGGTGGACGAGACCCAACTTGCTCTCGTGACGCGGTTCGGAGCACCACAGCTCCCCGCAAAAACCAATCCTGGTGTATACATCAAAACTCCTTTCGTGGAGAAAGTCACGTATTTCGAGAAGCGGCTGCTACTCTTCGATGCACCACCTGAAGACCTATTAACCTCAGACAAGAAGAGGCTACGGATAGACGTCTATGCTCGGGGTAGAATCGTCGACCCTCTAAAATTCTTCCAGACCGTTATTACACAAGATAGGGCCCGGTCCAGAGCCATAGACATCATAGCATCGGAGCTGCGTAGCGAGATCGCTCTAGATCCTCAGTCAGATATTATTAAAACAACCCGCGAGGACATTATGAACAGGGTGCGGGACCGAGTCATACCGCAACTTGCTGAGTTCGGTATAGAGGTCATCGATGTTAGGATCAAACGCGCGGACTTCCCAGATGAAATCGCCGACAGCATATATGCCAGAATGAGAGCTGAGCGTGTTCGTATAGCCAACCGTGAAAGGGCCGAAGGTCAAGAAGTGGACCTAGAAAAGCGTGCCACAGTTGACCGAATGGCTATTGAAATCACGTCTTCTGCCCAGAAAGAAGCTGACATAATTAAAGGTGAGGCGGAAGCCGATGCAGTTAGAATCTTTGCAGAGGCGCTAGAGGAAGATCCCGAATTCTACACCTTTCAGCGAACATTGGAAGCCTACAAAAAATTCCTAACCCAGAACGCCACGGTGGTCCTGCCCGCAGGGAGTGAATTATTTCAATTTTTACAGTCTCCCGGACAGGTCACTCCTGAATCAAGCATCGACTAACAACATTACCGTTTTGTAGTCAAAGGGATGACGCGTTCCGGAACCATCTTAGCCCTGTGCCCTACATCTTCGATTGGAGTCGGTTACTCCCAAGCACATATTTCCTAGACATTGATACCCCGAAGACCTATGGTTAGCGTAGATGTCAACGAAATAAACATTATTGGCAAAGTAGCGACCCGACCATCCCTAACAACTGGCTTCTCACTCTGGAAGTATCAATTAGCGGGAAAACTGCACACTATCAAGTCGACATGGTTATAATGTCAGAATAACTTCAGCATTGAGAGGGACATTTGTCAGACCATCCGCAGATCCCCTCGTATCCAGTAGCGATACAGGTATTTGATGAATTCTTAGATTTAGTATCGCAATCCTTAGTTGATCAATTTTCAAGAGCAGCACTGAAAGTAGGCCAAGCCCCAAAAGGAACCTCTGTTAGCGTTGCTATCACCGATGATGAAGTGGTACGGGATCTCAATGCACGGCATCGGGGCTTAGACGAGTACACAGATGTCCTATCCTTCTCCTACACCCACCACGGCCATTTCTACGGCAATTCACCTAGTCAAAACGATCAAAATCCCGAGGTTGAATTCGTTGCGCCTGGTGCAGAAGACTCCCTTGGGGAAGTGATAATTTCATACCCTCAGGCGGAACGACAGGCAATGGAGATTGGCCACTCTATAAATCGCGAACTATCAGCGCTGGTCACACACGGTATTCTACACCTGCTTGGGCACGACCACGAAGAATCCACGGACCGAACCAATATGGAACAATTGGAAAAAGAAGCTATAAAGATAGCTGGAGTGATAGAAACGACCCAATGAGTCCAGTCTTATATAGGAAATGGAGACCCCAACTCTTAGACGATGTCATGGGGCAAGAGCCAATCGTGCAGACGCTGCGCAACGCGATCTCACGGGGCAAGGTAGCTCACGCATATCTGTTCTGTGGTCCACGTGGCACCGGAAAGACGAGTACAGCTCGTATCTTGGCCAAAGCAGTGAATTGCCTTTCACCAATGGATGGTGAGCCAGACAACGATTGCGTGATGTGCAAATCCATAAACGAAAATCGAGCTCTCGATCTGATTGAAATCGATGCTGCAAGTAACAGGGGAATAGACGACATACGGAATCTTAAGGACAAAATTCACTTCGCACCAAACGAAGCGCGCTACAAAGTCTATATTATCGACGAAGTGCATATGCTTACAGAAGCAGCATTCAATGCGTTGCTTAAAACATTGGAAGAGCCCCCTGTGCACGCTATCTTCATACTCGCTACAACCGAAGCTCACAAGGTGCCGCTGACAATAATTTCCCGATGCCAACGTTTCGATTTTCGTCGCATTCCATTAGAAACCATAGTTGCTAGGCTCATGCAGTTGTGCAAAAACGAAGACATCACGGCCACAAAAGAAATACTGACTTTACTGGCCCGTACTGCAAGCGGTAGCCTCAGGGACGCAGAAAATTTACTCGAACGCGCTATCGTTTCGTACGGCACGCAGTTGAATGAAAATCAACTGCGTGATCTTCTTGACATAGACAGCGACGACAGGGCATTGGACCTAGTAGAAAACATCGTATGCAAAAAAGTCCCCGAAGGCCTGCTTGTAATCAACGGGGTCTTGGACCAAGGTGGCGATCTTAAACAATTCCACCGCTCGGCCACCTCCTACCTACGAGGTGTAATGCTAGCCAAGGCAGGCGCAGAATCAGCAGCATCGTATCCACAAGAGGTCCTAGAACGCCTTCGCACTTTGGCGCAAAAGACTTCCTTGGAACACCTACTTAGATCAATGAAGTTGCTCATGTCTAACGACCCACACGATAACAGTTTATCTCCACTTTCCATGGAGATGGCGGTTGTCCAGTCTAGCTTGGAGCCACATTTGGATGAGATGTCGCCAAACTCATCAAACTCAACACCCGTGACCGAGACGTATGCAAGGCCATTTGCCACTAGACATGATCCCATCGAAAGCCAATCCATAGTCACATCACTTCCACAAAACAACCCCGTCCGAAAACCTCAGAACGTAGAAAACACGCAATCGACATCATCTTCCGTTAAACCAGGATTAGAAACCGATGATTTGCCCAACGACCCAACCAAGCGTCTGGATGCTCAATGGCCATCTATCCTAAGATCGTTGAGCCGACACAAAGGTAAGCGCTTCAACGTAGGTGCCCTTCTAAGATCGAGTGCCGAAAGAACCGTGAATGATAAGATCATCAAACTACAGTACTCGCACAAATCGCATATGGATCGCTTACAAAGCGAGTTGGAGGATCCTCAAACTCGGAGGGTCATCACAGACGTATTGGATACCGCTATGGGTAAGCCTTATGACCTAGAGGTGGAGAGTTTGTCCGAAGATAACAACTTACCAGGCACGAAAACATCACAGCGCAGTCACTTAGTCCGGGCTCTCCAAGGAATGGGCGCGAGGGTCGTCGGAGAAGAAGAAATGGAGAACAAATTTGAACAAAAACATGTTGCGCCAAGCGCAGAAACTACAACAGCAAATGATGAAAGCTCAAGAGGAGCTTGAGAACGCTTCACACCAAGCCAGTGCAGGTGGGGGTGTAGTTACCGCTGTAGTCAGCGGCAAAATGCGGTTGGATTCACTGGCGATAAACCCAGAGGTAATTTCTCCTGACGACGTCGAAATGCTTCAAGACCTAGTCTTAGCTGCAGTTAATGAAGCTTTAGAGAAATCCCAAAAGGCGGCTAACGATCGGATGGGTACTCTGACCGGCGGCCTCAACATCCCAGGTCTGGGCTAAATGACAAAGTACACCCAACCCCAATGACCACCGACGGACTCTCACCAGCCCAGCCAGTCAGGAGACTTGTGGAAGCATTTCACAAATTGCCTGGAATCGGTCCAAAAACAGCACAGCGCCTCACCTTCTACATGATACGAATGCCAGAAGATCAAGTCAGATCACTGGCTGATGCGTTGCTTGCGGTTAAAGAACGAATCGTCCTTTGTTCCCGCTGCTATAACATCACTGAGAACGATCCCTGCAGTATTTGCCATGACCCAGGACGCGACCAATCTTTCATTTGCGTCGTAGAGGAGGTACTAGATGTGGTCGCCCTCGAGCGCACCAGGTCGTATAAGGGACTTTACCACGTCCTACATGGCGTGATTTCGCCAATAAATGGCATCGGACCTAACGACCTGAAAATACAGCCTCTACTAAACCGATTACAAGATGGTAATGTCAAGGAGGTTGTGCTTGCCACCAATCCCAACCTTGAGGGCGAGGCAACCGCAATGTATATCCATAAGCTACTCGCACCGTTGGGGATCAAGCTAACAAGACCCGCACGCGGACTGCCTGTAGGAGGCGACCTCGAATATGCAGACGAAGTTACTCTAAGCCGCGCTATGGAGGGTCGTTCAGACTTCACGTTACCCTAGAGATCCTGTCACGCAGAGATTGAGATGCAAGAATAGTTTCTTGATTTCCCCAGACACTAACTGTCTTTCGACCAAGTACCACTTCTCTGTTCATTCTCTAAGCTTGGCAGAAACCAGAACCAACACGAGACCTCACATCAGCCTTCCACATCCCTGTACGTACAAAGTCGCACACCGTCGTTTCAACACGATAGAATCAACAACCAAACCTATCAACATTAGCTCATATACTGCTAAAATCAATGCTACTTTTCAGATAGGAGTCCGATCTTGAGCCATTTCAATATACTCGTTGTGTACCCCCATCCAGCTGACAGTGCTACTGAAGCATCTGGTACTGTAGCCCTACATGCCGAACGAGGAGACAAGGTTACGAGTGTGGTCGCCACATATGGGGAACGTCACCATATGCAATGGATCGCAGATCAAAAAGCCAAGCCCGAAGGAGAACGCGACCCTGACCTAGCAACTATGACCATTGAAGACTACAGACAGTTCAAAAAGCGAGAGACAGAGCGGATCGCGGACGTGCTTGGAGTACACGATTTGATCATGCTCGGCTGGACAGACCACGAAATATACTTCGATCTGGACAAGGTTCACGAAATTGCTGATCTTATTCGGAAGGTAAAGCCAGACATAGTTATCACGCACTACCCATGGGCAGATGGACCTACCATCAACGACCATCCCTCCACTGGCCGAATCGTTATGAAGGCCATAGAGGTCGCCAACAACCGGGTTCGGGAATTTGATGGAGTCGACGCCTATCATGGCATCAAGCAGGTCTTCTTCTCCTTCGCCGGCGGCGAGGAGATTAACTCCAACGACTTCTTCATTCCTGGGATTGTGCCTGACTTATGGGTAGACACGACACCGGTCATACATAAGAAAGTAAAGGCAATTGACCAACTCGCGAGCCAGGGCTACGAAGGCGAGACAGCGCGCTGGATAGTCGAGGCCAGAGACGGCCGTTGGGGCATGAACGCCGGCTGCGCCTATGCAGAACCGTTTCTCCGGCCTACTGCAATTAGATATGACAGCCTACCCATGCCACCGAGCGTATTGGGGGTGGAACATGAGCCCACTGAACTTCACTCAGGTCGGGGAACCGCACGCAATGTGCCATCGGCAACTCCACCAGAAGCATACAGGCTCAAACCTTAATTGATAAAATACATCTGGATATTAGCTAGTCCACCTGGATCTTTATCCATTCCGTTTGGGCTGTAAGAAGAACCTTCTCTCAGACTCTGTTGACCTAGCTCCCGATTGGTTTCTGGTAGTTAAGCCGCCAGTGACTACGACTTTGATACCAGTAAAT
>JASMAO010000110.1 GCA_030754315.1 SAR202 cluster bacterium | reverse complement strand
GACCTATATGGGTATATTGACGACAATCGTACGCTCCCTGATGAACGTGTGAAAACGGAGTTCCTCGGAGCTGTAGTCAAATCCAAAGCCAACGACTTTACGGGAGCCTTGGAGGGCTTCCTTGAAGTAATTCGCAAAAATCGATATTACAATGAAGACGGTGCGAGAAAGGCATGCGTCGCCATTTTCAGCTTGTTGGGAGACCAGCACTCCATAACCAAACGTTACAGCCGTACCCTGAGTAACATCCTCTATTAGCGAAACGTACTAACCTTCTAGGAAGATCGCTTATGACTCCGCCCAAGGAAGATTCGAAGAGGCCAGTAATTTCAAGTGATCATCTAACCTATCCGACAATACTTTAAATACTTCCACCGATTGACGTGTCGGCCTAGCATCAGATCCTGATACCACCGGAAACAGCGCTTCCAACATGTCAGCTATGCCTGAGGGATTCCATTCTGACGCTTGATCCGGTCTCCCGGACGCAGATAGTTTCAAACGCAATCGCTTAAGCTCCAACAATACATCTTTTCCCGAATTTGGGGCCGGCGGCAGACCAATATTGGACCCATCGTCACCTTTCGCCTTCAAGAGTCTCTCCTCAAGTTTCGTAATTTGGCTTAGCGCGCTGCGTGCTTCCGTCAGCTTGTTCCTAATAGACATAAGCAGATTTAGTTGAGCCTCAAAATCCTCTTTGGTTGCAGACGTTCGTGGATCCTGAAGCAACTCAAAGGATTCGGAATAGATCTGATCGTTCGCCACGAGTTCAACGACATACCTGCCTGGCGTTACCAAGGGAGCAACGCCTAAAACACCGCCTTTACCTACCCCTAGATTGCGTTTGGTTTCTACCAACTCTGCATCAGGAAATCGCATATCCCAAACAAACCTATTCATTCCTATATTCGTCGTTGGTGCCCTTGATCCAGTGTCCGGATTAGGGAATTTACGTATCAACCTGCCACTCAGATCTAGAAACCTCAGGGACACACGGTCACAAGATTTTTCGGTTAAGAAGTAGTTGATTACAACTCCGTACGGAGGGTTAGTCCCAGCATCAAGAAAAACCCGGCCCGTATCGTCACCGCTAGCCGTTTTTAGCTGAAATGTTCCACCTAATCCAAAAATGTCAGCTGAGTAGTTTTTCCCTTCACCAATACTTTGAATCAATCCTGAACTACGGAGTATGCGGTACGTAGAAGCCGGCTTAAACAGGTTTGGCGTTTCAGTGCCTGCACCTTCAAATTGGCGTAGTAAGTCAAGGCCTTCGAGAATCCAAAATGATCTGCCGTGCGTCGCCACAACAAGGTCATTATTTTTGACCTCCATGTCATAGATAGGAACGACTGGGAGGTTGATTTGAAGCGGGTTCCACGAAAAACCATCATCGAATGAGACATAAACTCCGGTCTCCGTTCCAGCGTACAAAAGCCGGGGATTGATCGGGTCCACTCGGATAACTCGAGTGAAGTGTTCTGACGAAATGCCTCTGGTTATCTTCTTCCAGGTTCTACCAAAATCGTCTGTCTTGTATAGAAGGGGCTGGTAATCATCGAATTTGTATCGGGTGGCCGCAACATAAACTTTAGCAGGATGATGAGGGGATGCCTCAATCATGTGGATCATAGACCGCTCAGGCAGGTCTGGTGGCGTAACATCCCGCCACGTGGTGCCTCCGTCCATGGACAGATGGATCAATCCATCATCGGACCCTGTCCAAAAGACATTTTCCTGGTGGGGCGATTCCACAAATGCAAAAATCGTGCAATATGTTTCTATTGACCCAGAGTCGGTGTTGATCAAACCCCCGGAAAGCTGCTGCTTGTCTTTGTCATCCCGCGTAAGATCAGGACTGATAACCTCCCAGCTTTCCCCTTCATCCGTTGACCTGAAAACGACGTTCGCTGCCGCGTACAGGGTATTAGGGTCATGCGGCGAAAATTCAATGGGAAAAGTCCAGGCGAACCGGTATTTCTGGTGTGCCCTGAGCCAACTCGAATTGGCCTCGGGCCAAACGGTTACAGCCCGGGTTTGTTTTGTACGGTGATCGTACCGCAGAAGCGGCGCACCACCCCCAGTAATACTACCCGTGGCCCCCATATACACCACGTTAGGATCATCGGGTTTGACAACGATATGGCCGCTCTCAGCGCTACCTACTACATACGACTCGCCCCAGAGTATGGCCCCAGTATCAGACATGCTGGGAGTACTTATCGCACTATTGTCCTGCTGAGTGGCATACGCCCGGTAAGGAAACTGGTCATCAGTGGCCAGATGATAGAACTGCGACGTAGGCTGATTATAAATACTTGACCAGGTTGAACCACCGTTACTCGTAACACAAGCGCCCCCATCGTTCCCCTCAATCATCCGTAAAGGGTCATTAGGGTCTATCCACAAATCGTGGTTATCGTCGTGCGGCATAGTAACTTTCTCAAAATTGTAACCCCCGTCAGTAGACTTCCATGCCTCCCAACAAAGAGACCAAACGGTATCCGGTTCAACTGGGTCAGCAAATACATGGCTGTAGTACCAAGCACGTCCGCGTATCAGTGGAGCTTGACTCGTCTGTTGCCAGGTTTCACCGTGATCGTCTGACCGAAACAGGCCACCTTCTTCGGCTTCGATTAACGCCCACACTCTACCGGATTTTGCAGGGCTGACAGCTACACCAATACGCCCTTTTACTCCCTTAGGCATGCCGGAATGGCTACTTAAATCAACCCAGGTGTCTCCACCATCAGTGGACTTCCAAAGACCGCTGTCATCACCACCGCTACTCATATCCCAAAAAGTGCGCTTAGCCTCCCAGATAGAGGCATATATAATGCGTGGGTTATTTGGATCCAAGGACAGATCGCAAGCGCCAGCTTTATCACTCTTGAACAGCACATTTTCCCATGTCGTTCCTCCGTTACGAGTCCTAAACACGCCCCGTTCAGGATTAGACCCAAACGCATGGCCAAGAGCGGCTACGTACACGAGATCAGGATCATTCGGATGAATACGGGCACGTGCAATGTGGCGCGTGTCTCTCAACCCAACATTGACCCATGACTTTCCTCCATCAGCGGACCGATAGACACCATCACCGTGAGATACATCATTCCTAATGCAAGATTCACCTGTGCCAGCGTAAATAACCGAGCAATCTGAATTGGAAACTGCGATAGCACCAACCGATCCAGTCGTGAAGAACCCATCACTAACATTTTGCCAGTAGGTTCCTGCGTCACAAGTTTTCCACACACCTCCAGCTGCGCCACCAAAATAGAAAATGTTTCGGTCCTTGGGATCGCCAGCAACGGCTACAACCCGTCCCCCGCGTGGTGGACCAATACAACGCCATTGGATCGCGTGGGCCACCGTGTTAAAAATATTGGAAATGTTTGACAATACACACCCCAAAACGCTACGTCTTAGTAAAGAAGGACGTTCTCGATTCGTTCAGCCACAATTTCGTCCTCTCCAGGCTTAAGTGCATGAGCGTTGACAACAAAAGTGTCTTCCGGAATTGACGGATCGTGCAGATAAAGTCCCTTCTGAAAGTCTCCTCCACCTAGGCCAACCCAAATCCTCGGGTCGCCATCATCCAGCTCTCTAGCAACATCCTCCGCCGACTTCCCAAAGGCCCCCACATCGAGTGTCAGATGAAGAGCACTTTGCCAATAGTTATTGGTCCTCACAATCTTTGTCGAAACATGGGGCACGCTGTCAAGGCGGCCCTTAATGCGGTCCAGAGTTTCATCTATTTCCCACAGTCTTTCTTCATGATTCATAGTCAACCACCGACTCAACGCAACCAACAAGGCAACGACAGATTGTCTATCAACTTTCATCGGTCTACCGAATCCACGTTCGCCGTCATTCTGAGATTGAAACGCAATATATCCGTGGCCCGCAACGGATTCGACGAGTTCGCGCCTCCCGCAAACGAATCCTGTCGCATTTGGAGCACCGAAAAATTTCCCACCGAAGCATACGAGATCAGCCGATTGCGCAACCGTTCTGAAATAATCGATCGGATATATCTGAGCAGCGGCATCGGCGATTACCGGGATCCCTTGAGTATGCGCAAGATCAACAACATCCTCAAAAGGCAATGAGCGACCGTGTTCAGCTTCAACCAAGTATGCAACAGCAGCCGTCTTAGGTCCCAAGGCGTTTTTGAACTGCTGAACTGAACAGGAA
Source organism: SAR202 cluster bacterium (assembly GCA_030754315.1). Lineage (GTDB taxonomy): Bacteria > Chloroflexota > Dehalococcoidia > Lucifugimonadales > JASMAO01 > JASMAO01. Next base: position 1,848 of record JASMAO010000110.1, on the reverse strand, counting down.
TCCTGCTCCCCAGCCTCAACCAATACAGCGCCGGCTACTGTAAACGAACGATCGTATCCGTACCTCTGGGCCTTTTGTATGACAATCTCATTATTCATACCGGTAGTGTTTGGAAGACGTCCTCGTTTTTCCGGATCGCTTCCAGTCATACATGCAGCGGCACTCAATGTAAGCGCAGCAGCGCACCCCGATGTAATGTAAGCCGCTTCCACACCCATCAATTCAGCCACCCTACTCCCTGCACTGTTCATTAGTTCGGCCATGATGACGTAACTGCTATTTGCCTCTTTCATGGCGAGTTCGACTTCCTGAGACAATAATGACCCGCCCAAAGATGTCCTCTGGCTCTGGCAGTTGATAATAGGTCGGACTCCAAGATCGGCATAGATACCCGTTGGTGAATACGTTTTCATTGCGTTCTCCTCCCCTGGAACCTTGATTAACACCGAGGCTGATCAAATAACCCGTATTATGCACTATAGCCACTGAACCTGCCTGACCTTCATATGTGAACCTTCCGTCAAGACTGTAGACCAAGTTGAGGTGATGGCGATTTAGGTAAAAGCAAGAATTTCCATTTCGTCCATGCTTGCTCCTATCGTTAATCACTCCAGAGCCCGTGTCTGACAACGGCAAAATAATTCCATTTCCTCAAAATTGAACAAACAAGAGGTACTGTTTCATCAGTCGTACTTGCCGTATTTAACTTTCATTCATTCCGCGCACCTTCTCAGTAATCAACGGTCGAATCCGGAATAACCGAAATTGAAACCCAACATTCTATAACCAGACGCACAGACAACACAGAATATTGATTCTCGGGACATTTGAGCCAAAGGAGGGAAACACTGCGTCATATTTGATGGATTTACGAAATGACTTTCCAGATATGAGAGCGAAGATGTTTTTACGGCCTCATCTGAATGGTTCCAGCAAATAATTGGATGTTTTTTGTTGATTCCGTTATTTCTTATCCCATTTAAGCATATTTTGGCAGCGTAAATATCAGGCAAACATTATCTCGCCTAGGTTTTTTGATCTAAGGGACTTGACTTGTTAGCCGGCTTGAGAGACACTTGCTCCCGCGAATGCTCTGATACGCGAGGGACGTCGTGCCTGAATCGTGCGTATCGTTCAATTTCGTAAATTTGTATCTGTGCCTGGAATTTTAGGTACTAACAGGCGGGATAGACGAGAACAATAGAGAAGAGAGGTGTGTTGATGAAAAAGTGGCGATTGTTAGGACTTAGCGTTGTCATACTGGCGCTGCTTGCTACCATAGCATGCGGTTCCGATGATGAGACTGCGGCTCCTGCTGCCGCACCCGCGGCGACTGCCGCACCGGCTGCGAAGCCTGCACCAGCACCGGCTGCGAAGCCTGCGCCTGCTGCACCGGCTGCTGCGCCTGCTGCACCGACGACTGCCCCACCATTTAATGGCTCCTTTGACTGGAGTACATATGGGCTCCCGAAGCCGACCACATTTAGTGAGTCGCCAATCTTTGCAGCGCAAGTAGCTGCCGGCACCCTTCCTCCTGTTGAAGACAGGTTGCCAGTCCCAGCAGACGTGCTTGTTCTCCCAGTCATCGACGGGATAGGCGAGTACGGTGGAACCTGGAGACGAGCATTCACAGGGCCGAACGACGGCCAGAACGCGGACCGAATTCAGAGTGACCACATCCTGCATTTCGACCTGAATGGAACGGACCTGATCCAGAACGTGGCAAAGGGATGGGATATGAGCGCCGATGGCCTCGTCTACACCCTGCACCTGCGTGAGGGACTGAAGTGGTCCGACGGCGTAGAGGCCACAGCAGACGAGTGGGTCTGGTACGCCGAGAACGTACTT
>JASMAO010000109.1 GCA_030754315.1 SAR202 cluster bacterium | reverse complement strand
ATTCGATACACTCACTGTAACAATACGTCAGGCGCTCAAAAAACCTGGGCTGGCCGCCTGACTAGAGCATTAAGTCTGTAACAAGGAGACACTCTAAATGAATGGCAATCAGATCGTCGCCAAAATATTGAGGTTGGAAGGTGTAGAGTGGATGACTGCCTACCCCGAACAAAAGCTTATCGATGCCGCGGCGAAAGAGGGTATACGACCGATCATCACGCGCCAGGAGCGGGCAGGCGTGAACATGGCCGATGGTTTCAGTCGTATACGGAGAGGTCGTCAAATAGGGGTATTTACTGCACAAAGAGGCCCTGGCGCAGAGAACGCATTCGGAGGAGTTGCACAAGCATACGCCGATTCCGTGCCTATGCTGTTCCTGCCGGGAGGTGCACCTCGAGACCGAGTAAGAGTGCACCCTGGGTTCGACTCCATTGATCACTACAAAGGCATTACCAAATTCTCTGGCCACCTGAACATGGTAGAGCGTATACAGGAAATTATGCGGTATGCTTTCACCCAGCTCAAACATGGGCGGCCTGGACCTGTAATGCTGGAGATTCCAGATGATGTTGGGCAGGAAGAAATTCCGGATAATGACTTTAACTACAAGCCTGTGAACGTCCGACTCTCCGAGGCTAGTACTGAGGATGTCCGTGATCTTGTCACCGCTTTACTCCAAGCGGATATGCCCATAATCAACGCTGGCCAGGGCATTTTGTACGCAGAGGCTACTGACGAACTCGTGGAGTTCGCAGAGTTAACTAAAATACCTGTGTTGACGACGCTGGCTGGCAAGAGCAGTTTCCCCGAAAATCATTCTTTGTCCCTGGGTACTGGAGCAAGCTCCACAACCCTGATGGTGACGCGCTACCTAGAAAAGACAGACTTCTGCCTAGGCATCGGAACCAGCTTCACTATATCGGGATTCAACGCTCCTATGCCTACGGGTGTGGGCCTAGCTCAAGTAACAAACTGTCCAGAGGATCTAAACAAAGACTACCGAATCGACCACGGTGCCATAGGCGACGCAAAACTAGTATTGCGACAGATGATCGATGAAGTCAAAAGTCAGTTGGGGGCAGAAGGACGCTCCGATGAGAAAGGAATTGCAAGGGATATAGCAAGCATCAGGGAAAAATTTATGACGGAATGGAACCCTCGATTGAACTCAAGCGAGGTCCCGATTAGCCCCTACCGGGTGTTCACTGAACTGGCAACGGCAGTCGATGTGAATAATACCATCATCACACATGATTCAGGCTATCCGCGTGATCAACTTGTACCTTTCTGGCAAACTGAATCACCTGGCGGATATATAGGCTGGGGTAAATCAACCCAACTGGGTTATGGCTTGGGCCTAGCCCTTGGGGCCAAACTAGCCGCACCAGATAAGACCGTAGTTAATGTAATGGGGGATGCCGCCTTTGGAATGGCGGGACTCGATATTGAAACAGCGGCCCGAAACGACATAGGTACACTCACCGTAATCCTCAACAATGGTGTTATGACCCATTATTCAAGTCACATGCCATATGCCACCAAACACTACCAAAGTAACGAGTTCACCGGTGAGTACGCCAATGTCTCAGCCGGCCTAGGCGCATTTGCTCAACGTGTGACCGCACCAGACCAGATCGGCCCATCCATTAAGAAAGCCCTCGAGGCCACCCAGGCGGGACAACCAGCAGTCATTGAGATGATAACAAAAGAAGAAGAGACAGTGTCCAAATATGAAGACGTTTCACTCTACTAGCCTGTCCCACGTTTACGACCAAATGGGGAAAACTCCCATCGTAACTCCGTAACGAAGCCGTTCGCTCAACCTCCTGAATTATAGGAGAGAATTGGGCGCTGGTTTAAAAATTTACCCATGGAAGAACTCCCAAATCTCTTTTAACTCGATTCTCCCCTTATGGATAAACCGCCAACTCAATCTGAATTGAAGGCCCTGCCGCACCTGCCATTAGAGGGTGTGCGTATTGTTGCAGTGGAACAATATGGAGCTGGTCCCTGGGGAACCATGCATTTGGCCGACATGGGAGCCGAGATTATCAAGATTGAAAACCCCAATACAGGGGGCGATGTTGCTAGGTCCGTGCCCCCGTACACCATTGACCGGGATAGTGTTTACTTCCAGAGCTTCAATCGCAATAAAAAAAGCATCACTCTAAATCTACAAAGTCCGAGAGCTAACGAAATTCTGCATCCCTTAGTTGAGACATCCGACGCAGTTTTCAACAACTTGCGCGGCGACATACCTTCCAAATTAGGCCTAGACTACATAGCCCTAGGCAGAGTAAAGCCGAGTATCGTATGCTGCTCACTCTCTGCATTCGGTCGCGATGGTGACCGAGCCAGTGAACCAGGATATGACTACATAATGCAGGCATCAGCTGGCTGGATGAGTATCACTGGAGAACCTGACTCTCCACCCCAAAAAGCCGGACTCTCCATGGTCGATTTCAGCGGTGGACTGATGGCAGCACTAGGTATGGTAAGCGCCATACTAAAAGCTCGTGATACGGGTCTCGGATACGATGTGGACGTTAGCTTGTTCAATAACGCCATCTCGCATCTTAGTTACATTGGGGCATGGCACTTAACTAATGGATATCACCCGCAGAGATGGCCCGACTCGTCTCATCCTTCTCAGGTACCATCGCAGGTATTACCAACCCAAGATGGTTGGCTCGTTGTCATGTGTGCCAAAGAAAAGTTTTTCCAGAATCTGGTAACCATAATGGAGGAACCTGATCTGGCTGAAGACATGCGATTTCGAACCTTCGCTGACCGACTCGAAAATCGCCATATACTGGGACCATTGCTAAAAAACTTGTCTATTCGGAAAACAACAACAGAATGGCTCGACCTATTAACAGGGCACGTCCCTTGTGCAGCAGTTAATACGGTAGAGGAGGCTCTCGCAGATCCTCTTACCAAAAATGAAGGGATGCTGCTAGACATCCCACATCCTGAATTTGGCACGGTACGGGAAATCGCTAGCCCAATAAAGATCGGTGGCACCCAAATAGAACATCATCGTGGCCCTAAACTAGGCGAGCACACAGATGAAGTGCTTCGCGATTACCTCAATCTCCCCGAAAACAAAATTGCCGAGCTGCGCGAAGAGGGACTGTTTGAGTAACCCAACTCACGTAGTATAGACATTTTTGACATCTATCTAGGGTCCTCTTATATTGAGTTAACCTCTAACACATTTCTAGGAGACACATCTACGAAAATGGGAGGACCAAATTTGGCGGATGATAACATCGCCCTAATGGCCCATCTGATGCGTAGAGCTGGCTTTGGTGCCCCGCGTCACGAACTTGAAACCCGGTCAGTCAAAGGTTACGAGGCCACCGTTGAAGAGCTCCTGAACCCGGAGGACCAACCGGCTGTCGACAAGTACGAGTTACTAAGATACCACCCTTGGGCATGGAAGCCTGGAACAATGTCGAACCCAGGCTCAGCCTCATGGATGTACCACATGGTTACCACGCAACGCCCCCTACAAGAAAAGGTAACCCTGTTCTGGCACCAGGTATTCGCTACCGGGAATTCCAAGGTAGATCATTGGGACGAAATCGCAGACATGATCGACATGTTCCGCGAAGAGGGTATGGGCAAGTTTCGTGACCTTTTGCTCAACCTCTCCAAGAATCCTGCCATGATCTTTTGGCTGGACAACAACGAGAACCACGGCGAATCCCTGAACGAAAATTGGGGCCGTGAACTCCTAGAATTATTCAGCTTAGGGGTTGGTAACTATACAGAGACCGATGTAAAGGAAGCATCGCGTGCTTTTACCGGTTGGACTTTTGACCACAAACTGCCAAGATTCCCATACGGCAGATTCGACTGGGATTTCTTGTATCGGTGGAACGACCACGACGCGAACAAGAAGGAATTTCTTGGGCATGGCGGACTATTTAATGGTGAGGACATAATCGACATCATCGCAGAGCAAACCGCGACAGCAAAATTCATATGCCGCCATTTATACAACTTTTTTGTTGCCGATGAACCCCCTGTGCCGACATGGCCATATACAGCCCCCCGTGATCCAGAAGCAATTTCTAGTTTGACTAACACATTTGTGCAAAGTGACGGTTCCATTAGCGACGTTCTGCGAACTCTTTTCAATTCCGTGTTTTTCAAAAACGCCATGTTTGCACGAGTCAAAAGCCCAACTGAAGTTGTGGTTGGCACAATGAGACTGGTTGGAGGGGCAGAATTCCCAATACTTGGATACGGTGAGCTATCCAGGCAACCGGGTTACATGGGACAAGAGCCGTTAAACCCGCCAACTGTGGAAGGATGGCACACCGGCAATGAGTGGGTCAACAGCGCATCTCTCATGAGCCGTATCAACTTCGTTACTGATATGCTTGGAGACACGAACAGACCCGGTGTGCAAACCATAATTGCTACCCTAAGTAGCATGGGTGAGCTGTCACCTGGTGCTTTCGTCGATGCCGTCCTAGAGCAGATGGGGTCAATTCAAATCAGTCGATCGGCTCGTAGCGAGCTGATTGAGCATGCCGAACACGAAGGCTCTTTGATCCCAGACTCATCGAAGAAGTCAGGCCGGCGAGTTTCAGAGATGCTACAGTTGGTCTCTGCTGTTAGAGACTACCAGTTTGGATAAAATACGGTGACCTCATTCTAACGACCACAGTCGCCGGCCGTACTTGGGACTACAACCGCTCGTTAGGGCGTTACCTAGGTGGCGCCGATGGCCCTGGCCCGGACAGTTTTGTCCAACCAATCAAAGTCGCTGTTGGGCCAGACAACACCATATACGTTCTGAATCGTGGTATGGAAGGCACACTCGAAGGCCCTCCCATGACCCCCCGAGTCTTTGGAGTCCGTGTTGGTATCTTTAGCCTAGGGATGGAACCAGGCGATGAGGAGTTTGTCAACGAATTCAGTGGCTACGGGGACAAGCCCAGCCAAATAATGTGGCCATCAGGAATAGCACTTAACAGCCAGGGAAACGTTTACATCACAGATGAATGGCTCAATCGCATCTCAGTCTTCGATCAAACAGGCATGTTCTTAACAGTATGGGGGTCATCCGGTTCTGACAACCTCCAGTTTAACCGACCCTCCGGAATCTGCGTCGATAACGACGATAATATTTACATTGTTGACAGTCTTAACCACCGGGTTCAGAAAATGGGTAGCGACGGCTCCTTCATAAATACTTGGGGTAGTTACGGTGATCGAGAAAGTGAATTCAACTCACCATGGGGTATCTCTTCAGATGAAACTGGGCACATTTACGTTGTTGATCACAAAAACCACCGTGTTCAGAAATTTGATCCCTCTGGACGTTTTATAGCTCAGTTGGGCACATTTGGAGTTGGCGTTGGTGAAATGAACCGTCCGTCAGATGTAGCCGTGGATCTTGATGGTGACGTGTACGTTTGCGACTGGGCTAATAGCCGCATACAAATATTTGATCCTAACGGCAATTTCCTAACGAGCTTAGTTGGTAATGCCCAAGAACTGACAAAGTGGGCCAAGCATTCCGTAGATTCAAACCCAGACATTCAAAAAGCTCGTCGCAGAGTACACAGTTTAGAACCAGAACAGCGATTTGCGATGCCCACCGGTGTGACTTTCGATAAAATCATGAGCCGATTGATCGTCGCCGACACTCAACGATATCGCCTCCAGATATACAACAAGGTCAAGAATTATACTGAACCACAATTTAACTTGTGACCGATCCTGTATTTACTTCTTCAGAATAAATTATTCGGGGAAATTTCATTGCCATGGAATAGGATACTGTTTCACCGCCCCCCTTGAAATCTTCTTAAGTATAAATACGCCTGGCTCTTCTTTGGATGAATTCTCCTCAAGGAAAATCTACCGAGGCGTTATTTTTGTTGGACAAGCATCGTTTTCTGCTTCTGTGCAATGTTTCTGAACGTGGCAGAATCCACACTGCTCAATGTTTTTACTATCGTCGACCTCTAAATGAGCATCACCGCTGACCCCATTTACAAAAGATTCATGTATAACTCAACTCAGTGGAGTAGTAAAACGCTATGGAACTTCAGCCTCATGCGACAAGATGGTTGCCAAAACAGCATCTACGTCATCTGGGAGAGTCATCGGTTTATTGGCAACTTTTGAATCAATCCCAGCTAGTTGTCCCGCATGGTATCCGATTTTGAAATCCGCAAACTTCAAGCCGTTGGCCGTGGATATTACGACAACTCTGTCGTTGGCCGCTATTTCTTTCCTCTCAGCCAATTTGAACAATGCCGCTAATGCAACTCCGGTTTGAGGGCAACTGAATAGGCCAGTGAGATCAGCTAGTGCTGCCGCGTGAGCGATTTCATCTTCGGTGGCTTGTTCAACAATTCCATCCAGATCCTTCAGTACACGTATAGCTCTTCGAGCGCTGACCGGATTCCCAATCTGTATCGCTGTCGCCAGAGTCTGCCCAGCAACGATCGGCTCGAATTTCTCAAACCCAGTCAAATAACTCCGGTATAAAGGATTGGCATTAGCCGCCTGAGCACAAACCAGTCGAGGCAAACGTTGAATCATGCCCAATTCACGCATCATGAGAAATCCTAACCCAATTGCTGTAACGTTGCCGAGGTTGCCGCCGGGAACGATAATCCAATCGGGCACCTCCCAATCAAACTGTTGAACTATTTCTATGCTTATAGTTTTTTGCCCCTCGATTCGTAGAGGATTGACGGAGTTTGCTAGATAAAACCTACTATCCTTGGTAATCGTTTCCACAATCCTCATGCATCCATCAAAATCAGTGTCCAAGGCAAGAGTCAAGCTACCATTTGCAATGGGTTGAATAAGTTGGTGCCGAGATATCTTGTCCTTCGGCAACAACACCACTGCTGCTATCCCAGCGGATGCACAATAAGCCGCCAGTGAGGCAGAAGTGTCACCTGTTGAAGCACACATCACAGCGCGTATGTCACCGCCATCATTGATAATTTGATTCACGGCTGACACCAAAACAGTCATCCCAAGATCCTTAAACGACCCACTGTGACTATTTCCACTCTGCTTAACCCACACATCCTCCAATCCGATAGAGTTACCAAAACGCTCTGCCCAAAAAAGATTGGTGCCTCCCTCGTAGAGTGAAACCACGTTCTCGTTCTGAATCCCAGGAAACACCAGTTCTTTTTTCCCCCAAACACCACTGCCATACGGATGACTAGTCCTCATGTAACGCTCATCGAAAAGACGCATCCATGAAGAAGCACTGCGATTTTTTAGACTCTCTATATCATGGGCAACTTCCACCAGACCGCCACATTGTGGGCAGTGGTACACGATGTCAGTCAGTTCAAAGCGCCCAGCACATCCCTCACTACATTGGGTCCAGGCTCTGTACTTCATGGGTCTCCTCGCGGTTAGAAACACTTCCCAACTCGTAAAAATTCAAGTTTCAGTCTAGTAAACTCTACCGACACCATAAATCAACTACGTCAATACCACCCACCATAGTAACGACAGAACAATCACACCTACAGCCATGGCCAAACCATAATTATAGAAGCGACCCGATTGGATATAGCGCAAACGAAGACCTGCCAACATCACTGCCGCCGCAGAGCCATCGACACCCGTGTCGTTGACTACAACTCTGTCGAACAAAGCCACAGTCCTGCTCACAGCCAAAATGACTCGGTTAATTATCCATTGATAAAAATCATCGACGTAATACTGACCTACCAACACTCGATGAATAGCAGAGATTCTCGCCACTACCGTGTCAGGTGATGGCATTTTCTTTATGAAAACCATCCACGACAAAGCAACTCCTGCCAGCGCAATAACTGTCGAGGTAACAGTAATCCAAGGCTCCATGTGAAAATCGCCTTGGTCCTCTACAAACTCAACAAACCCAGGATAATAAGCGGTCCAATTGAAAACCAAGAGACCGATTGCGATAACAAATATAGCTAACAATACCAAGCACCCTACGATAATCGTGGGTGCTTCTTGCACTTTACGATTCCTTGAATTGAGCTTACCGAAGAAAACCATCAGTGTCACTCGACCCATATATAACGAACTGAGTAAAGCGCCAATCAATGCAGGAACCATGAAAAGAAGACCACGTCCGTCATGTACAGCCAACATAACTTCATCCTTGCTGAAGAAACCGCTTAAAGGAGCGATACCCGCTAACGAGGCTGCCCCAATTACAAAAGTGACCGCTGTTACAGGAATCCGCTTCCAGAGACCACCTAGTTCGCGAATATCAGTTTGACCAGTCACATGAGTCACGCTACCAGCACCCAAGAAAAGTAACGCTTTAGAAACGCCATGAGCAATCAGATGGAATAGCGCTGCCGCTACACTCCCTGCTCCAAGTCCCAACATCATTAGTCCCAGATGACTTACAGTAGAGTACGCTAACACACGCTTTAGATCAGTCATAACCAAAGCAACTGTGCCGGCGAACACGAACGTGAACAGGCCAATGAATGATACAAAAAGTAGGACGTCGGGCGTCAACACAAAAATAGGCATCATTCGGGCAACGAGAAAAACACCAGCGGCAACCATAGTCGCAGCATGGATCAGCGCACTAACCGGGGTGGGTCCTTCCATGGCATCTGGAAGCCAGACATGGAATGGAAACTGTGCAGATTTACCCATGGCACCGAGGAATATCAAAACAGTCGCGGCATTCATCGTACCTTGGGTAATTCCACCTTCCCGAGCGATATGGAACAAAGTCGTTATATCAAAAGTCCCTGTCGCTTTGAACAACAACATAATTCCGATCAACAGGCCCACATCACCAATACGTGTAGTGATAAACGCCTTCTTAGCAGCCTCTGCGGCGGCTCGTTTTTCATACCAAAATCCGATTAGTAGGTAAGAACCTAAACCTACAAGCTCCCATGTCAAATACAAGAATATGAGATTGTCTGCCATTACAAGGGCCAGCATTGCTCCGGCAAAGAGCGCATGTGCAGCGTAGTACCAACCGATTCGACCTTCATCCTTACCCTTCATATAATCAAGGGAATAGATCTGTACCACCAGTGCTACAAATGTGATCAGGCCAATCATGATGACTGATATCCGATCTACTATGACCCCCCAAGTGATACGTGTATCTCCAACAGATAGCCAACTCAAACTGTACGATACGGATTCCCCGCCACTAACTAGGAAATCATGTAGAACATACCAAAAGAGACCAAATCCGAGTCCTATTCCGACTACGGAAATGAAAGCCCCTTGTTTGGGTAAGAACCTACCAAGCAAAGGGACGAGACAAAACGCAGCGACGCTAAGGACCGGTATGGCCCACACATAGCTCATCCCTATGGATTCAGCAAATGGCATTTTTCAGATATAGGTTGACAATTGAATAAAAGTGCCGAATATCTACAGGCCTACCATTTCAAGAAGTCGATTTCATCTACATTGACAGACGTCCGATTTCGATACAGCCGCAAGATGATCGCAATCGCAAGAGCGAGCTCCGCTGCCGCAATGGTAATGACAAAGATCACTATTACCTGCCCCAATGCACGCTGATACTCTGTGAAATCAGCGAACGTTGCGTAACCCACCAAATTTATACTTACAGCGTTGAGCATAAGTTCTATGGACATTAGAACAAGGAGAGCGCTTTTTCGAGCAAGTACGCCGTACAAACCTATTGAGAACAAACCAGCACTCACAACCTGGAAATGCACCAGTTCAATCAATCCTTGCCTCCGTAAGCGCGAACCATGACAACAGCACCGATTAGTGCCACTAAAAGGACTAACGACGCAACCTCAAAAGGCACCGCCCAGTCCCGGAAAAGAGCTTCTGCCATATCACGTACCCCAACGCTTTCACGCGGCCCAGTTCGTACCGATGTCCCCAGTACAGCAATTAATAGCACCCCGAAAATCCCTAACCCGGCAACTACCGCCAACGGCCACTGACCATTGTCAGTGAGATGCTCAAAGTCCTCTATTCGCGTCAACATCAACGCGAATAGAATCACGATCACGATTGCTCCACCGTAAATCAAAACCTGAACCAGAGCAAGAAACTCAGCAAACGCTACTAGGAACAGGCCGGCTACCCCGAACAGGGACACCAACAGAGCAAATGCCGCATAGACAATATTGCGCGTTATTACCACACCAAAAGCTCCTCCAATTGTGCAAGCCGCTGCGATGTAGAAGATAACACTGGAAAATTCCATTGTTACTCGGGAACCCCTTTTGCACCATTATCAACTAGTTCCGTGGCACCAACATTTTTAGCCTGGGTAGGCTGCCAACCGATCTTCCTCTGGAATTGTTTACCCATATCCAATAACGCCGGCAAATCGACTCGATTGCCGTCCCTTTTGTACTTGCTCAACTCGTGCTCATGACTCATTTCAATAGCATCAAAATTACATACATCAACACAAATGCCGCACAGAATACAACGCCCTAGATTTATCTCAAAGGACTCCACAATTTTTCTACGCTTACTCTTTCCCTCGGTGTGCAGCAGATTATCCTGCATGGTCGCGCTCATGCATTGAGTCGGACAGTCCCGAATGCACACCATGCAACCTGTGCAGTATGGTTCATCTACAGAATAGTCCCAAAGAAGCGCAGGAAACCCCATAAACCTTTTCGCCAATACGGTACGTTTATCCATTTCGGGGTATTGAGCCGTAACAGGTGATCGAAGCATGGTCCTAAGAGTCACCATCAAACCCTTGATATTGCCAATCATAGATCCATCTTTCTTCGAGAAATCGCTTCTGGCCGTGCGGGATGCACGGATACCGTCATACGCTCAGCAGCAGTTCCAGAATAGAATGTCAATGAAAGAAAAAATCCTGCCATTAGTATCAAGGATGCTACAGTAAGGAGAGACCAGTGCCAATCGTAGTACAGGACCACCCCCGTCAGGACAATATTAGCGAATGATAACGGGACAAGTACTTTCCAACTGAATGCCATCAGTTGATCAATCCGAAGCCTGGGGTATGTTCCTCGAATCCAGAATATAAGAATAACCACCAGATACGCCTTAAGCAGTAGCCAAGCTACAGAGAGAGCAGAATGACTCAGTCCATCCAATGGCATATCAGGCCAACGCCACCCCCCAAGGAAAAGTAGCGCTGTTAAGATGGCGATGGTAAAAGTATTGATGTATTCAGCAAGGTAGAAAACAGCCCAATGCGCCCCTGAATATTCAACGAACGGACCACCCACAACTTCAGACTCGGCATGATGGATATCAAATGGCGTACGTCCCAATTCCGCCAGCCCAGCTGTAAAAAATATGAAGAATCCAAGAGGCTGGATAATGAAGTTTGCAACCCGGGTCTGGCCATCAACTACCTCAATGATGTTCAGTGACTGAGTTAACATCGCCACCCCCAAAATTGCCATGATGAGAGGTATCTCATAGCTTACGAGTTGACCAGCCGCCCTCAGACCACCCAGTATGGCCCATTTATTAGCCGAACCCCAGCCAGCCATCACCAACCCGAGTATTGAGAGTACAGACACAGCAGTAACATAAAAAAGACCAAGTTCCAAATTTGCCAGAACCAAATCACGGGCGAAGGGGATAGTTACCCATACAAGAAAAGTTGGCACAAACACTGCTAGGGGCGCCAACCAGTAGACCTTACGGTCAGCCCACGATGGCAATATATCTTCTTTAAAAATAAGCTTCACCGCGTCAGCCAAGGGCTGAAGAGTACCGTATGGGCCCACTCGCATTGGGCCCATTCTCATCTGTAGACGGGCCAAAAATTTGCGCTCCAACCATGTCAAAAAGAGAACTGTTAGCGACAAGAAACCAAGAATTAACGAAGCCCCCACTGAGTACATAAACACTTGCTGAAGATTCATCTATCCACTTCACCAAGAACAATATCTATGGAGCCTAGAATAACAACCGCATCCGCCACGTATGCATCACGTAGCAAATGTTGCAAGGCCTGTAGATTAGCAAAAGACGGTGTCCGTACCTTGACACGATATGGATGTTCAGTGCCATCACTTACGACAAAAACGGCGAAGTCGCCTCGAGGCGATTCTGTCCGCACATAAGATTCTCCTTTAGGTGGCCGCGTGATGCGCCTGAGCTTCGCCATAGTCTCGCCAGGCATCATTTGCTCCATAGCTTGCTCGATAATACGAATCGATTGCCGCATCTCTTCAAGACGTACGTAATAGCGGTCCCAGCAGTCACCATTGGTGCCCACGGGTATTCCGTAATCGAACCGATCATAGATAGAGTACGGCTCAGATATCCGAACGTCTTCCAAAACACCCGTTGCCCTTAGTGACGGACCGGTGACCCCGAAATCTATTGCGTCTTCGGCAGTGATAGTCCCAATACCTTTGGTGCGCGCCAAAAAAAGTTCACTATCAGAGAGAAGTCGATCACATTCGTCTATACCCTGCTTAAGCGTAGGTAAGAGTACCTTCATTCTACGTTCGAAATCGTCTGGCAAATCTTCTTTGACACCTCCAATCCAGAAGTAATGGTGCATCATTCGTGCACCCGTGACCGACTCAAAAAGTTCTTGTATGCGCTCTCTCTCCCTGAACCCATATAGAATTGGTGTCATTGCACCCACATCTAAGCCATAGACTCCGTAGAAGAGCATGTGGCTAGCTATACGATTTAATTCACTGAGAATTACGCGAATGTAATGGCTCCGCTCGGGCACCTCAATCGCCATCAATTTCTCGACGGCTATACAGAACGCTAATTCGCAATTCAAATTTGCGACGTAGTCGAGTCGATCAAATAATGTGATTACTTGGTTGTAACTCTCACCCTCAGACAGCTTCTCAGATCCACGGTGAAGATACCCAATATGCGGCTCTGCACGAACAATGCGCTCTCCGTCAATCCAAATCACCAACCGAAAAACCCCATGGGTACTCGGGTGTTGCGGACCCATGTTAACCATAATATCCATGGAGTTTGGGGACTGGTCAATTGTCATCGCGGATACGTTTCGCTTCTAATATGAAAGGAAGTGCACCTATAACCCCATTTCGGCATCTTGGCAGCGTATCCCAAATTGACTCACCACTCCGTATATTCGTGAGACGGAAATTCTTTGCGCCCAGGGTATCCTTCAAAACCTTCGTATAACAGCAGAGGCCTAAGATCGGGGTGTCCGTTAAACACAACGCCGAACAGATCATGAGCCTCTCTCTCAAACCAATTAGCCCCACGCCAAACACTTGTCACTGTTGCAACACACGGTTGATCTGAAGACAGGTTCGTTTTAACCACCATCTTATGCCTCTTAGATAACGAAAATAGGTGATAGTTGACTTCCAAATACTCGATGTAGTCAACCACGGAAACGCTGCGCAGATAATCAAATGCCAACTCAGGATCCTCTTTCGCACGACGGCATACGGCAACTATATTTTCCGAACCTGTACTGAGAACGACCTCATCTAGAGCCACATCAATCTTTATATCAATATCCTGCATGTGAGTGGCAAGAGCCGCAGAGAGATTTAATCCCTTATCGTCTAATGCGGCCTGAGCTTCGGGCGCCGCTGCCTCTCGCTTACGGGGCTGGGTCACTGTCTGTGGCGTCCTGGGATATCTTTTCTTGTAGCTGCATCACCCCAAACATCAATGCCTCAGGACGAGGTGGACAGCCTGGTACATAGACGTCTACGGGAATAAGGTGATCAACACCCATCACGACTGAGTAAGACTTGTAATATGGCCCGCCATTAGTCGCACAACTGCCCATAGCAATAACCCATTTCGGGTCCGGCATTTGTTCATAGAGCAACTTGATCGGTTCAGCCATCTTCTTTACAACAGTCCCTGCCACGATCATGACGTCGGCCTGCCTAGGGGAAGGCCATGTGATAACTCCGAATCTATCAAAATCATGATGCGCCATATGGGTGCTCATCATCTCAATTGCGCAGCAAGCAAGCCCAAAGGAGAGGGTCCAGAGAGAAGATTTGCGAGCCTGAGCAAAGAGCTCATTGGATTTCGCAACAACGGCATTAGGGAGAACATGCTGGAAAATACTATCGGCCTGCTGGTTACCTCGGCCCGATTCATAGCCTTTCCCGAGTTCTATCTCCATTGGAGCACACCTTTTCGCCAACCATAAACGACCCCGAAAAAGAGGATGGCAATGAAAATGAGCATTTCATAAAAAACCGCCGGGATGCTATCAAGGTAGATAAGCACCCAGGGAAAAAGAAAAACAGCCTCTACGTCGAAAATCAAGAATAGTATGGCAAATACATAGTAACGAATCTGTATTTGAGACCACCGGAAAGGAGATGGTTCGATACCACACTCATACGGGATGTCCTTAATAACCGAGAATCGTCTGGGCGCCATCAAATAAGAAATCAGGAACATAGTGCCCACCGCAACTACGCCTAGCGATGCGGTAATTAGCACAATACCCCAATTTAACGTGTAGCCTTCAGCCACTTAGGCACCGTAACCCGTCTATATGGCTGCTTGGAGTGTATCATCGTGTGGTCAACTGTAACAACCGACTTGGCCGTAGAATGTCGACTAATTTCACCCAGACCCACCTTATTAATTACAGTCCTTCACTGGGCAGTCGCTGCAGAAATAAGAACACGAATGCCAAATCACCTAAATACAAATAGCGGTTAATCTAACAAAATCTCCAGACCGCATATGTGAAATATACATGTATGTATTTTTACCACGCCAGAGAAGAGACGGGCACAAGAGTCCCATACAAATCTCCCCTCGCCTTATGACATAACTTAGTAATACATGGGACTCCCTTGCTTTACCTAAACGCAATAGAGCTGATCCGCTGGTACAATAAGCTCGCGTGTGTCAGACCAATACATTCCAATATTCGAGGAAATATGAGCTCCAACAAAAAGATCACCGGGAGTGAAATAATTGCCAGATCGCTTCAACTGGAGGGAATTGAGAACATATTTACCTTGGTCGGAGATCATATACTGCCGGTTACGGACACCATAGGGAGTAGTGGCTTTCGAATTATAGACACTCGTCACGAACAAGCAGCCGTCCATTTAGCCGACGCATGGGGCCGAATCACCGGGAAGCCAGGAGTCGCTATGTACACGACACCCGGATTTGCAAATGCCATCCCTGGACTGGCATGTGCACTCCACGACGAGAGTCCTGTACTGTCCATCAGTGGCTCAGCAGAACTCACTGAACTAGGCCGCGGTGCCATGCAAGAAATTGAGCAGGTCGACATGGCACGGCCTGTCACGAAAGGAGCATGGCTAGTAACAGATTCACGCCGGATACCCGACATGATCGCACACGCTCTTCGAGTTGCGTACAGTGGCAGAAGAGGACCTGTACATCTCACCATACCAGTTGACATTCAACAGCAGCCGGTCTCAGTCGACGAGGTTAATTTTTTTGAGCCGTTTGGCCATCTTGAGTCACCTCAGATTACTGCTGATTCAGATAAAGTCCGTAGCGCAATAGACCTCCTGCGATCAGCATCAAAGCCGATCGTGATCGCCGGCAGCGCAGCAGCATATGGGGAACC